>NZ_JAFCTT010000010.1:0-138460 GCF_049896165.1 Brevundimonas sp. TWP3-1-2b1
CCGATACTGGTGGCGGGTGGTTTCGGTCCAGGCCATCGTGGTCTCCATCGAAGCTTCGCAACTCCGACAGAATCACAACGAACTGAAATCACCCAACTTCTTTTTCGTTCAGGCTCTAAGAGACTTCCCTGACGGTCAACGTGAGCGCAAAGCGCCTCGTAATGCGTGACCGCCTGGTCGTGCTTCGTGCGAGAGAGCTGTATGCGCCCCGCAACGTCAATCAGCAGTTCTTCGGCTGTCGCCGCTGCGGTGAACCCGTCGATGTCTTGCAGGCCCATGAACCCCTCGATTTATCCCGAAGTGGGTTCGAACAGACCAAGAACAAGGCTTGTCGCGAAAATTTCACAGTTCACGGTTCTTTGGCCGTGCTCACCGTCGCCAGGGTTGGGTCAGCAGGATCATCCTCATCACGGAATGCCGGTCGAGCGCGCTTCCGACTAGGCGGCCGTCACACAGGCCGATGAACCCAGCACCCGAGCGATCAGGCATAATGTGATAAAGACGGCGTCCGCGCCAAAACCTCATCGGCTCAGTCATTGCTGACCTCCCAGCCCTGGAGGTTGCCGATTAGCGGGACATTGCGAACCAAGCCCTTCTGACGCTGCACACGAAGACAGGCGCAGATGCGTTTAACCATGATGACCGACAGGTCTCGATCGTCCTGGTTGAGACCCCGGTCTTCCATAAGAAGGACTGCGATGTCCCTGGACGTCAGGGGACGGTCAGCCTCGCGTAGGGAGTCGAGGACGAGGCGTGTGACCTCCCCTTTGAAAGCGGCGTGACGAGGCGGGACCGGTTTCGCCCTTATGGCCGAAATGTCGATCGCCGGGTTAAAGATGCGGATCGCGGCGTCAATGTGATCGAGCTCGGCGATCAACCGGCGGAGCGAGAGTTGGTTGTGTTCGATCTGACCGGCGATCTCAGACCGCTTCTTGGTAAGTGCGTGCAAGACGTTCGGCTGAGCCGTTCCTTCTGGCACGACGTCATTGGGTTTAGACATGTCATCGGTCTATGTCGGTGGTGCCGATCCCCCAGCGACGGACTGAACCACAAGCCGTATGGCAGACCACGACCGATCGGCGATCGAAGTCGGCTCAAGGCTATGTTTTTACAGTGTTTTCGCAAAGGCCTGTCTAGGTGTGTTTGCTACCCAATGACGGAATATTCGGGCAGTTCGTCCAGGAACAGGACGCCGTTGTGCGCCAGGGACGCCTCGCCCGGCTTGGCGCGCAAGCCCCCGCCGGTCAGGGCGGCCATGGAGGCGGAATGGTGGGGCGAACGGAACGGCCGGTCGCGCGTCAGGGCGCCCCGCTCGATCAGTCCGGCGACCGACCAGACCATGGAGGTCTCCAGCAGTTCCTGTGGCGTCAGCGGCGGCAGCAGGCCGGGCAAACGCTGGGCCATCATCGACTTGCCCGAGCCCGGCGGGCCCACGAACAGGATATTGTGCCCCCCGGCAGCGGCCACCTCGAGCGCCCGCTTGGCGCTCTCCTGTCCCTTGACGTCGCGCAGGTCGGCGGCGCTCGCTCCGATCTTCACCGGCCCCGGCTCCGGCGCGCGCAGCACGGTCGTACCCTTGAAGTGATTGATCAGGCCAATCAGCGACCGCGGCGCGAGGAGTCGGACGTCGCCCGCCCAGGCCGCCTCCGGCCCATTCGCCTCGGGACAGATCAGGCCGAGCCCCATAGAGGCGACCGCGACGGCGGCGGGCAGGGTTCCGCCCACCGGCTGGATGCGTCCGTCCAGCCCCAGTTCGCCCAGAGCGGCCCACCCCTCCAGCGCGTCCGGCTGGATCACCCCCAGGGCGGCCAGCAGGGCAAGCGCTATCGGCAGGTCGAAATGGCTGCCCTCCTTGGGCAGGTCGGCGGGGGCCAGGTTGGCGATGATCCGCTTGGCCGGGAGCGCCAGGCCGATGCCGGCGAAGGCGCCGCGCACCCGCTCCCGGCTCTCGGCCACCGCCTTGTCCGGCAGACCGACGATGGAGAAGATGGTGGGGCCGTCGTTGCCGACCAGCTGCACCTCGACGGCGACGCGCCGCGCCTCGACCCCCTCGAACGCCACCGTCGCGATACTGGCCAGCATGATGCTCTCCTTGCCGCGCTACCGCGCGTCGCGCTACTTGAGCGCGAGGAGAACGAACCATGAACCTGCGCAGATTGCAAGAGCGCTGTTATGCGCTCGGAACGTGTTTCGCCTCGATCACGTCCCAAAGGATTGCCGCCGCGTCGATACCGGTGAATTCCTTCAGCTGCACGGCGCCCGTCGGCGAGGTGACGTTGATCTCGGTCAGGTAGTCGCCGATCACGTCGATACCGACGAACAGCAGGCCGCGCGCCTTCAGCTCCGGCCCGATGATGGCGCAGATCTCCAGGTCGCGGGCCGTCAGCTCGACCGGCGCGGCCGTGCCGCCGACGCGCAGGTTGGACCGCACCTGACCTTCGGCCGGGACGCGGTTGATGGCGCCGACCGGCTCGCCGTCGATCAGGATGATGCGCTTGTCGCCCTTGGACACAGCGGGGATGAATTTCTGGATCACCAGTGGATCGCGCGATCCGGCCATGTGGATCTCGATCAGAGCCTCCAGGTTGGGATCGCCGGCCTTCAGGCGGACGACGCCGGAGCCGGCCGCGCCGTGCAGCGGCTTCAGCACCACATCGCCGTGACGCTCGTGGAAATCGACCAGGGCGACGGGATCGGACGAGATCAGGGTCGGGGGCTGGACGCCCTCGAACCGGGTGGCGAACAGTTTCTCCGGCGCCGACCGGACCTCGGCCGGGTCATTGACCACCAAGGTGCGCGGATGGACCGTCTCCAGCAGATAGGTGGCCGTGACATAGGCCATGTCGAAGGGCGGATCCTGGCGCATGAGGATGACGTCGACGTCACGGCCGAGATCGAGCTTCACCTCGTCGCCGAGGGTGACATGGTCGCCATGCACCTGACGGATCACGGCCGGACGCGCGCGACAGAACAGGGCGCCGTCCTCCAGCGCCAGGGTGCGGAAGTCGTAGACCCACAGCGGATGACCGCGCTGCTGCGCCTCCATGGCCAGGAAGAAGGTCGTGTCCGAGGCGATATTGACCGCCTCGATGGGGTCCATCTGGATAGCGACTTTGAGCATGGAGAAGGATTTCCTTGGTGCGCTACCGCTCGGCCCCTCGTTGAAGGTTGGGGCGCCTCGCTGCTTGAGCGCGTTCGCGCATGGCTTTCAAGTAGTACGAAGCGCGACGGTTCCAAGCAGAAGCGTCAGTTCAGCCGCATCCGCAGCCGGTCGGCGGCCATCTGATGCATCTCGTCGTCCTGCCCCGCCACGGTGCGAGCGCGACGCAGGGCCTCGAGGGCGCCGGTCAGGGCGCCCTGTTTCTCGCGCGCCGCCGCGACATCCAGCCACGGCCGGTGATCCTCGGGATCCAGCAGGGCGCGGCGGACGGCCGACCGTTCGGCGCAGAGATAGTCCCCCGCCTTGATGGCGCGGCTGAACAGGACGTTCTGCAGCCGGATCAGGCACACACGGTCGCTGACCGGGGCCATCAGCACGTCCAGACGGTCGGCGACGTGCGGCGTCAGGCCGGCGCGCAGGGCGCGGCGGGTCAGCTCCGACGGCATGACGACGCGGCCCTGGCTGAACGGGTCCAGCGCAACAGGACCAGAGGGGGTCTCGACCCGCAGCAGGAAATGGTTGGGAAAGTCGACGCCCTGGGCCTTCACGCCCGCGCGGCGAGCGGCGTCGAGATAGAAGACGGCCAGCGCCGCCGACAGCCCCCGCCTCCGCTCCGCGACGTCGAGCACATCGGTATTGGCCGGATCGGCATAGCGCAGCAGGTCGCCGTTCAGCCGCAGGTCGGCGGCCATGGTCTCGGCCAGGGCGTCGTCGGGGCTCTCGCCACCGATGCGCTCGGCCAGCCGTTCGGCGGCGGCGTCGGCGAGGACGCGGGCCGGCGAGGAGTCGCGGAACGGATAGTCATGCAGGGCGCAGGCGATGGCCGCGTCCAGCAGCGGGAACGCGTCGTCGTCGGCCCGACCGGCCTCTTCCAGTGCGACTTCTGCCTCTTCGCGCGTCACGGCCCGTCCCCCGACGACCTGTTTTCACCCCCCGGTGAAAACTAGAGATTGCGACGATGGCGCGGAACTCGTCCCGGCGCCAGCGCTACGGTATCGATCCGCAATGCAAGACCGGCCAGGCTGGGCCTTTGGCGCAAAAGTGCGGCGCCGGCGGCACGCAGTCGCTCTAGCTGTCGGGGATCCACGGCGTTCAGGGCGGCCTCGATCGTGGCGCGGCGTTTAACCTCGACCACAACGGCGGTCTTCCCCTGTCGGGCGAGAATGTCGATCTCCACGCCCCTGGTCTTCAGACGGAAACCCAGCACCTGATAGCCCTTCAGCATCAGGAAGGCGGCGGCCAGCCATTCGGCGCCGTGACCCTCGCGAAACGCCTGCCCGCCCAACGCCTGACGCCATGCCGCTTTCGGCCTGGCGGGAAGCACGGCGCGAACCTTCGACGGCCTCATCCCTTGCCCTGAAGCTCCAGCGCCCGGCGGTAGAGGGGCTTTCGCGGGAGGTCGAGGGCGCGGGACACCTCGGACGCCGCCTCTCCGGGAGCCAGGCGCGCGAGGGCTTCGGTCAGGGCCGCGTCCGCATCGGCGGCGCTGGCGGTCTCGACCTCACCGGGGCCGATGACGATGACGATCTCGCCCCTGGGGCCGTCGCATCGCGGGTCGACGGCAAGTTCGCCCAGGGTGCCGCGCACGGCCTCCTCATAGAGTTTGGTCAGTTCGCGGGTGACTGCGGCGGGGCGCGGACCCAGCACCTCGGCCATGTCGGCGAGGCTGGCGGCCAGACGCGGGCCGCTCTCGAAGAAGACCAGGGTCTGGCGCGCCGCCTTGACCTCGGCGAGCGCCGTCTTCCGCGCGGCGGACTTGGGCGGCAGGAAGCCGGCGAACAGGAACCGGTCGGACGGCTGGCCCGCGATGCACAGGGCGGCCAGCAGGCTGGAGGCGCCGGGGATCGGATGCACCGGCAGGCCGGCGGCGATGAAGGCACGGGCGACGACGAAGCCGGGGTCCGAGATCACCGGCGTGCCCGCGTCGGAGACCAGGGCCACGACCTGACCGTTGCGCACCCGCTCGATGGCCAGTTCGGCGGCATGGGCCGAGGCGTGATCGTCGCAGCGTTCCAGCTTCGCCTTCAACCCGTAGGCGGAGAGCAGTTTGGCGGTGACACGGGTGTCCTCGGCCAGGACCAGATCCGCTGCGGCGAGGACGTCGAGCGCTCTCAGCGTCATGTCCCTGAGGTTCCCGATCGGGGTGGCGACCAGATAGAGCCCGGGCGACACGGGCCGGGGCGGCGGCGCGGTCGGGGGAAAGGGGCTGGGCTCGCTCATCGCCCGACCGTGCCACAATCCGCCGCCCGAGCGAAGGTCAGGTGAGCAGCGCCTTCAGCACCGCGTCGAGGACGGGGCGGCCCTGAGCGGTCGCGGCGATGCGGTCGTCGGCGAACGTGAGGAAGCCGTCGGCGATCAGGTCCGCGACAGGATCGGCCGCAGGCGACAGGCCCAGCGCCGCCAGATCGGCCAGGGCCACCCCCTCGACGGTGCGCAGGCCCAGCAACAGACGCTCCTCGGCCGCGGCGCGGGGGTCCAGCATCTCCTGGTCGGACCAGGGCGTTCCGGCCGCGACGCCCTCGACATAGGCGGCGATGCGGCGGTGGGCGACCGTGGCGGTGCGGATGCCTTGCAGCGTCAGCCGCCCGTGGGCGCCGGGGCCGACGCCGACATAGTCGCCGCCGCGCCAGACATGCAGGTTGTGGGCGGAGCGGGCCGCGGCATCCCGGGCGTGGTTGGACACCTCATAGGCTTCGAACCCGGCGACCCCGAGGACGGTCTGGGTGGCCTCGTAGAGGTCGGCGGCCGTGTCCTCGTCGGGCGGCACGAGCGAGCCCCGTTCGGTCGCGCGGGCGAAGGCAGTGCCCTCGGCGATGGTCAGTTGGTAGGGAGAGACGTGCTCGAACCCCATGGCCAGCGCCTCGGTCATGGCGGCACTCCAGACGGCGACCGTCTGGCCCGGCAGGGCGTAGATGAGGTCGATCGACAACCGGTCGAAGACGCCGGCGGCGACGGCGATGGCCCGGCGCGCCTCGTCGGCGGAGTGGTTGCGACCGAGGAATTTCAGGGCCGCGTCGTCCAGCGACTGGACCCCCAGCGACAGGCGATTGACCCCCGCCTGTCTCAGCGCGGCGAAATGGGCGGCTTCGGCGTCGGTGGGATTGGCCTCGAGCGTGATCTCCACGCCGCCGTCGGGGAACAGCGTCCGCGCCCGCTCGATGACCCGCGCCACGTCCTCCGCCCGCATCAGCGACGGGGTGCCGCCGCCGAAGAAGATCGAGGCCAGCGGGCGCGGTCCCAACATCGCCGCCTGGGCCTCCAGATCGCACAGGATGGCCTCGACCAGCACAGCCTGTTCCTCGCGCCAGCCCCGATCACGTACGACGTTGAAATCGCAATAGGGGCAGATACGGGCGCAGTAGGGCCAGTGGACGTAGAGGGCCACGGCGTCATTCCCCGCTTTCGGCGCAGCGGCGCGGGGGCGAGGCTCAGTCAATCAGGGCCGCCTTCAGCATCGCGAAGGCGCGGGTGCGGTGGCTGAGGCTGTCCTTCAGCTCCGGCGTCATCTCGCCGAAGGTCAGGTCGTGGCCGTCAGGAATGAACAGCGGGTCGTAGCCGAAGCCGTGCTCGCCGCGTGGCGGGAAGGTGACGACCCCGTCGACCCGCCCCTCGACCACCACACAGGGGCCGTCGGGCCAGGCCACCGCGAGGGCCGAGGTGAACCAGGCCGACGGGTCCATCGCCCCCAGCTCCTCCAGCCGCGTCTCGATCTTTCGCATCGCGGCGGCGAAGTCCCGCTCCGGCCCGCCCCAGCGCGCCGAAAAGATGCCGGGGGCGCCGTCCAGGGCCGCGACCGACAGGCCGGAATCGTCGGCCAGGCTGACTTCTCCCGAAAACTGAGCGGCATGACGCGCCTTCAGCATGGCGTTGCCGACAAAAGTGGTCTCGGTTTCTGCCGGTTCTGGCAGATTCAACTCCCCGGCGGTGACCACCGTGTAATGTCCGTCCAGAAGTGCATCGATTTCCCGCGCCTTTCCGGCGTTGTGAGTGGCGGCTACGAGCCGCATCCCCTTGATAAGCTTAAGCTTCATACGCGATCACGCTCTTGAAACATTTCATTGCCTAAGTTTAATATCGTTAAACGATATGTAACGTGACTAGCCGACCCGCACGTCCTATCTATGATCTCAAGAACGGCGGCCACAACGTTCCCCGGAAAGACCCATAAGGGCAAATCCGAACCCCGTGGTACACAGAAGTGGGCATTAATGACCCGCCTCAGGATCGAAGGATAGAACGATGAACACGATGAACGCCTCGCTGATGATGGACAAGGTCGGCGCGGTGCTGATCAACGCCGCCCTGCTCGCCGCCCTGCCGACCGCCCTGGTCGCCATCCTGGTGCAGTCTTTCTAACCAGGGTCGCTAACGTTCGCCCCCCGGTCCGATCTTCGATCGGCCGGAGGACAGGCTAAGCGGTCGCTCATTGCTTAAGCGACCGTCGAAGAGAAGAGACCCCCCTTTCGTTGCTCAGGCAGCGAGGCTCCGCGAGCCGAGCGATAGCAACACAAAAGAAGGCTTCGCCGTTGAAGAAGATCGCGCTGTATAAGACCGCGTAGGGGTGTTCCCGAACCCCACGCGGTCCTCGCGGCCAAGATTTCCGGTCCAGTGTCCTTTCCGAGCTGTCGATGCCCCTCACCCGGCCTGAGCTGCGCCTGCCGAAGATGCCCAGGGGCATCCGCGCGCCGTTCAAGACCCTCGGACCCAGCTCTGTTTCCAGCCTGTTGAAGATCGCGCTGGACGTGGCCTATGTGCTTCTGATGATCATCACCGCGGTGCTGCTGCTGGTCTTCCTGGCCTCGATCTTCATTCCACTGGCCAATCTGAACATCACCGTCTCCAACGAATCCGGCGGTCGCCAGCAGCCGCTGACCCGGCCCCTGCTACTGTTCGGCGTGGGGGCCCTGACCGCCTATTTCGGCGGGTTCCTGCTGATCCTGAGAAATCTGCGGATGATCTTCCGCACCCTGACCGTGGGAGATCCGTTCCGTCCCGAGAACGTGCGCCGCCTGCGCCAGATCGGCCTGATCCTCGCCGTCGTCACCGGCGGCGTCTGGCTGATCCAGGGGCTGGTCGCCGCCCGCCTGGCGCCCGGCGTGATGGATTCGCAGGGGGTCGGCGAGCTATTGACCCCGGTGTTCTCGGTCCTGGTCGTCTTCGTCCTGGCCGAGGTGTTCAAGGAAGGCGCGCGTCTGCGCCGGGAATCCGAGTTGACCATATGACCGCAAGAGCCGGCCCGCGCGCTCAAGCAGCGAGCGACCGCTTAGCCTGTCCTCCGGCCGATCGAAGATCGGACCGGGGGGCGAGCGGTAGCGCCCCGAAGGGCCACTAGAATGGCGATACGGGTTCAACTGGACAGAATCCTGGTCGAGCGGCGCATGTCGCTGACTGAGCTGGCGGACCGCGTGGGGGTGACCCTGGCCAATCTGTCGATCCTGAAGACCGGCAAGGCGCGGGCCGTCCGGTTCTCGACCCTCTACGCCCTGTGCCGCGAACTGGACTGCCAGCCGGGCGACCTGCTGGTCTTTGAGCCCGGTCCGCCGGAGCCGGACGCCGACGGCGAAGACGCCTGATCCCGTGGCGCGGCGACCGCCTCCCGACCTGACGACCGAGGACCGCCGCATCTGGGCCCGGGTTTCCGGCTCCGTCACGCCTCCGAAGACCCGAAAGGCCGCGCGCGTGACGCCGGGCGCTATCCTGGCCGATGAGCCGCTGAAGCCCGAGACGATCAAGGCGGCGCCCCGCTTGCCGGTGCTGGGCAGGCCGAAGTCGTCTACGAAAATCCGGGGCGCCGCTCCGGCTCCGAAGCCCACGCCCACGCCCGCGCCCCGGTCCGTGCCCGAGGAGCTGGAACCTCGCCGTCAGCGCCGGCTGTCGCGCGAGCGCGATCCGATCGAGGCCTCCATCGACCTGCACGGCTTTGGCCGGTTCGAGGCTGAGGACCAGCTGCGTGCCTTCCTGACCCAGTCCCGGGCGCGCGGCCTCCGCGCCGTACTCGTCGTAACGGGTCAGGGACGCCGTCTTTCGCAAGGAGGGGGCGGCGGCGTCATCCGCGCCTCGATCCACGAATGGCTCCAGGGCCACGCCCTGCGCGGCATCGTCTCCGGCTTCGCCATGGCCCACCGGCGCCACGGCGGCGACGGTGCGATTTACGTCACATTGAAACGCTAGCCCGAAGGCGGAGGATCGAGATGACCGCAAACCGCCTCGCCATATGGGTTTTCGCTGTCGCCTTGACCGCATTTGCGGCGCCGGCTCTGGCCTGTTCGCCACTTGCTGACGCCTCTCCGGACGCCGCCGCAGAGCGTGTCAGAAATCGTCAGGCCGAGCTGTGGGCCCGGTCCGACGTGATCTTCCTGTCCCAGGCCAGCGCCTTAGAGCGCATCGAACTGGCAGGGGGCGACGGGTTCAGCGCCATGCTCGTCCCGTCGCTGGCGCTCAAGGGCGATCTGCCGGCCGACCGGATCGCCATCCGCCACACGACCTTCACCAGTTGCGGACCCATTCCCTTCCTCGACGCCCTGTCGGGGCGCGAGGGTGAGTGGTTCGTGACCTATGGTCGCAACGTCGCGTCAAGGCTGTCGATCGACGCCACCGTCCCCGTCGCGAATCTGGTCGACGACGAAGGCCTGCGCGCCTGGCGCAAGGCCTTCGATGCGGAACCCCCGGCGGACTAGACGGTCAGCGTCAGGCCATTCTCGGCGGCCAGATCGGCCAGCTTCACCATCGGACGCGGACCCCAGTGGGCGATCACTTCCGAGGCGGCCAGCGAGCCGAGCTGGCCCGACTGTTCCAACGTCAGGCCGCGTGCGACGCCCAGCAGGAAGCCGGCGGCGTACTGGTCGCCGGCGCCCGTGGTGTCCTGGACCTTGGCCACCGGATAGGCGGCGACCGAAACCCGCTCGTCGCCCGAGAGGATGACCGAGCCGTGCTCGCCGCGGGTGACGGCGGCGATCTCGACCATCGAGGCCAGTTTCGCGGCGGCGGCGTCGAAGTCATCCGTCTCGAACAGGGCGGCCAGTTCGCCTTCGTTGGCCAGGACGATGTCGGCCGAGGCCTCGATGAAGGCCAGCAGTTCGGCGCGCCAGCGGGCGACGACAAAGGTATCCGAAAGGGTGATGGCGACCTTGCGGCCCGCCTTGTGGGCGGCGGCGGCGGCGGCCTCGAAGGCGGCGCGGGCCGGGGCCGGGTCGAACAGATAGCCTTCCAGATAGACGATGGCGCTGGACCCGATCAGCTCGGCGTCGATGTCCTCGACCCCGAGCTGGTTCGCCGCGCCCAGGAAGGTGCACATGGTGCGCTGGCCGTCCGGGGTGACGTTGATCAGGCAGCGACCGGTGCCGGCGCCGCCATCCAGAACGGGGGTGTCGAAGTGGACGCCCGAGGCGCGGATGTCATGGCTGAAGACCTCGCCCAGGGTGTCCGGCGCGACCTTGCCGACATAGGCGGCGCGACCGCCGAAGCTTCCGACGCCCGCCACCGTATTGCCGGCAGAGCCGCCCGAGGCCTCCACGCCCGCCGCCATGGCGTCGTAAAGGGCCGCGCTCTGGGTCTCGTCGACCAGCTGCATCGAGCCGGGCGTCAGGGACTGGGCGGTCAGGAAGGCGTCGTCGCACGGCGACAGGACGTCGACGATGGCATTGCCGACGGCGCAGACGTCATAGGTGGCGGTGTTCTGGGTCATGGCGCGCCCCATAGCGGGCCGGATCGTCACGCGCCAGAGGCGGATTACCGAAGCTTCACTTGCCGCCCGACCGGCGGTTCGCAAGATCGCTGCCGCCTTCCGGGAGATCGCCATGCTCAGCCTGCTCGCCGCCCTCGCCCTTCAGATCGCCGCGCCGACGGTCGTCCCGGATGGCGGGCGGATCAGCGAGGAGCGAAAATGCTTCACCCTGAGCATGACCCGCGACGGCGCCTCGCGGCCCATTGGCGTGACCTGGCAGACGATCGAGCGCGACACCGTCGCAGGCTATCCCGTGCTGCGGGTGGTCGTGCATCAGTCGGTCAACGGCGGCGCCTTCGACATGCGCGACGAGTTTCTGCTGGAGGCCGCGAACCTGCGGCCGATCTCCCTGATCAACACCCGCCAGGGTCAGGTCCATGTGCGCCTGGCCTATGGCCCTGACCGGATCACCGGCGAGAGGATCGAAGGCGGCGTCTCCACGCCCATCGACGTCCCCCTGACCGGGCCGGTCTGGGAGGGCAATCTGTTCGGCCAGACCTTCGCCGCCCTGCCTCTGGCCGAGGGCGCGACGTTCTCCCTGCCCTACTGGCAGTACGACAAGGGGTTCGGGACCTTCTCGCTGCGGGTCGTCGGATCGGAGACCGTGCGCACCCCCGACGGTCCGATCGAGGCCTGGGTCGTCGAGGCGGGCGCCGAGCCAGGTCGCACCCTGACCTATCTGATTTCAACATCGGGAAATCGCGAATTGGGCTATCGGGCAGCGCAAGGATCGCAGGCCCTCGGCGGCGATTGTTCCTCGCTGGAGACCGCGCCCTGACCCAGATCGCCATCCTGACGCCCGCCGCCGACGACCCGGCCTACAAGAGCCACTGGCCCGTCGTGCTGGAGCGGCTGTCGACCGCCCTGGCCATGGCCGATGTGAGCGCCGTCCCGACCGCCTGGACCGACCATGTCGAGGACGCGTCGGGCCTGACCGGCTATCCGCTGGTGCTCGGCGTCCTGACCTGGGGCTACTATGAGCGGCACGCCGACTGGCTGGCGGCGACGACCCTGTGGGCCAGGGCCGGGGTGCGGATCGCCAATCCGGCCTCGGTGCTGGGATGGAACTCCGACAAATCCTATCTGCGTCGGCTGGAGACCGCAGGGATCCCGATCCCGCCCACGGCCTGGAGCGATCAAGTCACGCAAGCCGAGGTCGACGCCGCCTTCGGCCGGTTCGGAACCGACACCCTTGTCGTGAAACCGACCGTCTCCGGCGGGGCATGGAAGACGGTGAAGGTCTCGCGCGGCGAGACCCTGACCGACGCCCCCGACGGTGCGGCGATGATCCAGCCCTTCCTGCCCGAACTGGTGGCCGACGGAGAGCTGTCCCTGCTGTTCTTCGGAGGGCGGTTCAGCCACGCGGTCATGAAGCGGGCCACGGCGGGTGATTTCCGTGTCCAGGTTCAGTACGGCGGCAGCTATGTCTATGTCGCCGAGCCGCCCGCCGGGGCCGTCGCCCTGGCCGAGCGGGTGCTGGCCGCGATCGAAGAGCCCCTGCTCTACGCCCGCATCGACATGGTCGAGTCCCCTGCGGGGTGGGTCTTGATGGAGGCGGAACTGGTCGAGCCCGACTTCTATCTGTCCCAGGCTCCGGACGGCGGTCGTCTGTTCGCCGAAGCCGTGAAGGCGAGACTGTCCAGCGGCGCCTAGTTCGCGGCGTCGCGCCGCTCTTGCGCTTCATCGAGCGTCGTTGCCGTCGGCAGCGGCCGGGACGGGGCGACCAGCGCCGCGGTCAGGCGCTCGACGTCTTCGTCGGTCACCAAGGGGCCGGAGGATTTGGCGACGATGCGGCCCATGGCGTCGACGGCGAAGCTTTCGGGCACGCCCGACACGCCGAGGTCGAGGCCGGCGCGGCCTTCCCGGTCGACAAGGACCATGGCGAAGGGGTCGCCGAGTTCGTCGAGGAAGGCCTGGGTCGCCTCGGGCTCGTCCTTGTAGGCGACTCCGACGACGGCGATTCCCTGCGCCTCCAGGGCCAAGAGGCGCGGATGCTCGAGGCGGCAGGGGGCGCACCAGCTGGCGAAGACGTTGACGATCATCGGCTTGCCGACGCCGGCCGTGCGGATGTCGACGTTCTGGGGCCCGGCCACGCCGTCCTGAAGGATGGGCAGCACGGTCTCGGGCACGGTCTGGCCGACCAGGGCGTCCGGCTTGAACTGGGGATCACGCTTCAGCGACCAGCCGATGAACAGGGCCGCCAGCGCGGCGAGGACGACCAGCGGGACAATCGAAAACCATCGGCTCATTTTTGGTCGCCTGTCGCGCTTTGCGCCACTTGAGCCACGGCTTCGCCGTCGTCCTCAAGCCGCTTCAGCTCGGCCTTCCATTTACGCGAAGCCGAGACGGCGCCGGCGATGACGGCGCCGAGCACCAGGGCGCTGATCCCCCAGGCGGGCCAGACGAAGGCGGCGTAGGGGCTCATGTCGAGATCGGGCATCAGTCTGACTCCCTCATGCTTCCAACGCCTGTCGGGCGCGCAGGGTCTGGACCCGACGGCGGGTGATCTCGGTGCGGATCGCGGTCAGCCAGAGGGCCAGGAACAGGGCCCCATAGGCCGCCATCATGATCAGCAGCGGGGCGAGGAAGACAGGGTCGAGGCTCGATCCGCCGGCACGCAGCAGGGAGGCCGGCTGATGCAGGGTGTTCCACCAGTCGACCGAGAACTTGACGATCGGCAGGTTGATCAGGCCGACGAGACCGAGGACGGCGGCCGCGCGGGCGGCCTTCTGTTCGTCGTCGATCGAGGCTCTGAGGGCCATGTATCCGAGGTAGAAGAGGAACAGCACCAGCACCGAGGTCAGGCGCGCGTCCCAGACCCACCAGGTGCCCCACATCGGCTGGCCCCACAGCGAGCCGGTGATCAGGGCGAGCGCCGTGAAGGCCGCCCCGGGCAGGGCCGCGGCGCGGGCCGCCGCGTCGGCCAGCGGATGGCGGAACACCAGGGCGAAGAAGCTGGAAACGCCGAGCGTCGCATAGGCGCCGAGGCCCAGCGTCGAGGCCGGCACATGCACGAACATGATCCGCACCGTGTCGCCCTGCTGATAGTCGCCGGGCGCCGCGAAGCTCAGCCAGACGCCAACCACCAGCAGCACGGCCGCGATCGCCCACAGCACCGGCGTCAGCGGCCGGGTGAAACTCATGAAGCGGGCGGGATTGGCGAGGCCGAACATCGTCCGCGCGATTACGCGCCACGGCGGGATGGAGCAAGCGCACGCCGGGTCGCGGATACGAAAACGGGGCCGGGGCTTTCGCCCCGACCCCGTCAGTCACTTGAAAAATCCGTAAAGGACTATTCAGCGGCCTTCAGCTGACCGGCAGATTCCTTGCCGGTGCGACGGTCGCGTTCGACTTCGTACGAGACCTTCTGGCCTTCGTTCAGGCCGTTCATGCCTGCGCCTTCAACGGCCGAAACGTGCACGAACACGTCCTTGCCGCCGTCCGAGGGCTCGATGAAGCCGTAGCCTTTAGTGGAGTTGTACCATTTGACAGTGCCGGTAGCCATTTTAAGGACCTCCGTTAGCAGTTTGCATCAGGCAAGAGCGCCTGAAGCCTGTCGGGTCTGAATGGGATCGGCCAGAAACTCGGTGCGTTCGCAAAGAGAGAGGGGCGTTACGCAGAGAGAGCGACAGCGCTCATATAGACGCAAAACGCCCTGTGCACAACCTGAGTCTTGATTCGGCGAGTCGTCAGGCCGGAACCGGGCCGTCCTCGTCTCCATCTTCGAGGTCGGAATCAGCCGACGCGGGCGCGTCCTCTCCCCCCTCTGGGGCGATGTAGTGGGCGACGCAGAGCTTGCGCAGGGCGGACGTCAGCGAGCCGCCATACAGGCGATCCTGGACACGCTCGTGGCCCTCCTGCTGAAGGCGCGTCTTGATGTCGCCGACCGTGCGGCACTCGCCGCTGCGGGCGAGTTCGTAGGCGCGTTCGAGGGTGGTCGGGCGAAAGTTGTTGCTCATAGACAGAGAGATAGGCTCCGCCGTCCGGATTTGCGACTCCGCTCACGCTCGCGGACGATTGCGGCGGCGCGACAGCCGGTCGGCCAGGGCCTCGGCGTGCTTCAGGGTGAAGGTCAGAGCGGCGGGGCTGCCGCGACGCGGACCGATACTGTCGGCCATGACCGCGCCGCGCTCGCCGATCGCAGCGGGCGAGCCGGTGGTGGTGTCGATGGCGGTCTGGTGCTCGATCTCGGCGTTCACCTCGGCGCCCATCAGAATCACCTGAACGGAAATCCAGGTCCACAGCAGGAAGCCCATGGCGGTCGCCAGCGGACCGTAGGAGTCCAGCCGCACGAAGTTCGTCAGATACCAGCTGAAGATGAAGGACACGAGCACGCTGAGGGTCGCCGCGAAGAGCGCCCCTGGCGTCAGCCAACGCCAGCGGGCCCGCTGGCGGCATGGGCCGAAGCGGTAGATCACGGTCAGCGCCCCGACATAGCCGATGAAAAGCAGGGGCCAGCGCAGGGGAGCCAGTCTCTCCCACTCGTCCGCCAGGCCGAAGACGCCCAGCGCGATCGGCACGCCCACGACCAGGGCTGCGGTTATCAGCACCGACGCCAGCCCCGTCAGGGTGAAGGCGAACCCCAGCAGATTGTACTGGACGATATTGCGCCGCTCGACCTCGTGGTAGGCGACGTTGAGCCCGTAGAACAAGGTCTTGATGCCGTTGTTGGCCGTCCACAGCGACAGGACCAGGGTCCAGACCAGGGTGAAGGTCAGCTGGCCGGTCGATCCGGCCGCCAGTCGCGTCAGCTCGGCATTGATGAACTGGGCCACGTTCGAGGGCAGCACCGAATAGAGGAAGGCGATCCGCCCCGATGCGTCGTTCGGATCGGCGAACAGGCCGTAGATGGTGACGAACGCCGCCAGCGCCGGGAACAGCGACAGCAGGATGAAGAAGGTCACCCCGCCCGAAACGAATCCGACGCGGTCGCCGAAATACGAGCCGCCGACGCGCCAGGCGATGTCGATCCAGCCCTTGTGCGGAATCTCATGGGGCCGTTCGGCCATGCGGCCGCGGCCGGGCTCGCGGGCCTCGTAATCTTCCGGCGTCGGCGGGCTGGGCGGCGTCGGTTCGGGCCGATGGGGCCTCAGTTCGACCCCGTATTTGTGACCCTGGGTGTAGAGCAGGTGCGCGGCCCCGGCCCCGGCGGTGAGGCCCCCGACGATCGCGCCAAGGAGGGCCCAGGGCCCGGAGATCAGGTTCCGGCGGTCGGGTGTTCGGGTCGGCGGCGCAAGCTGCATCGGCGAGTGAACGGTCCGGGCGCCGGTGACGTTCCGGCCAGGCTCGACACCTTGCCTGAAAACCGCGCGTGGGGCACTGGACGGTCATGACCGAACCCACCACCCTCGTCGCCGCCTGGAAGGGTGCGCAAGGCGAGCTAAAGGCCGCCCGCATCGACAGCCCGGCCATCGACGCCCGCCTGTTGCTGGAGGCCGCGACCGGCGCCAGCCGGCTGGACATCCTGACCGATCCACACCGGCGCCTGACGCCCGACCAGTCGGCGACCCTGGCCGGCTATGTCGAACGCCGCCTGCGCCGCGAGCCGGTGTCGCGCATCCTGGGCCGCAAGGGCTTCTGGAAGATCATGCTGAACGTCACCCCCGACGTGCTCAGCCCCCGCCCGGACACCGAGACCATCCTCGACGTCGCCATGCTGGCCTTCGAACCGGCCCAGACCTTCAGCGTCATTGATCTCGGGACGGGGTCAGGCGCTATCCTGCTCGCAGTGCTGGGCGATCGGCCGGGCGCGCATGGCGTCGGCACCGACATCTCGTCCGAGGCCCTGGCGGTGGCCAAGGAGAATGCGGCGAACCTTGACCTCGACGGCCGCGCGGCCTTCCTGCGCACCGAATGGGCGGCCGGGTTCGGCGATCACAGCTTCGACCTGGTCGTCTCCAATCCGCCCTATATCCCGTCCGACGATATTCCCGCCCTGGACCCGGAGGTGCGCGATCACGATCCGCTGCTGGCGCTGGACGGCGGGCCGGACGGGCTTCAGGCCTATCGCGACCTCGCGCCGGAGATCGCCCGCATCCTCAAGCCCGGCGGGGTCTTCGCCGTCGAGATCGGCTGGGACCAGGGCGAGGCGGTCAAGGCGTTGTTCGAGGCCGCCGGCCTGACGGACGTCAAGGTGGTCAAGGACCTGGGCGACCGGAACCGCGTGGTGACTAACGGTCCGGATCTGCGCACGACGCCGATCCGTCAGGGCTGAGGTTGATGTCTCCTGCCCATTCGCCAGGCGGCGAACGGGGAGGCGACGCCGTAAACAAACCCCTTGGAAACCTCCCCGGCGCGCGCTAAGTCCTTGGTTGTCTCCCTCCCTTCCGCATCTTGCTGAACCGCTTCAGGTCCAGCGACGCTCGGCCGGGACGTGCGTGAAGGTCGGCGGTGCTCACTGCCTGCGGACCACGACGGGCGACAAAGGTCCTTCCGATCACATCGCCGCCGGGGATTGGCCCCCAAGCGAACCGGAACCACAGACACCCGGCCTGACACCCTCGCCATCATCGCGCAGGGACACGCCAAACCAGCACGGTAAGCCTCGATGCGAGATTTCAAGGGCATGAAGCGTCAGCGCGGTCGCAACCGGAAACCCGGTGGCGGCAGTGGCGGCAATGCCAATGCGGCGAACCCGAACCGTTCGTGGGACTCGCAAGGTCCCGAGAACATCAAGGTCCGCGGCAACGCCCAGACCGTCTATGAGCGCTATCAGCAGCTGGCCCGCGACGCCGGATCGTCGGGCGACCGGGTGCTGGCCGAGAACTATCTCCAGCACGCCGAGCACTATTTCCGCGTCCTGCGCGCCCTGCAGCCGCAGCGGCCGGTCTCCGAGATCGCCGCGCGCGAACTGTCGAACCAGGGCTATGACATCGACTTCGAGGACGAGACGGGGGCCCAGGCCGCCGCCTTCCTCGCCGCGCAACAGGCCGCCGACCGCATCCAGCAGCAGAGCGACGCCCGCGACGCCGAGGCCGCCCAGGGCGCGCAGCAGCCGCGCGAGCAACGCGAGTGGACGCCGCGTCCGCCTCGCGACGAAAACCAGAACCGTGAAGGCCAGAACCGCGACCGCGAATGGACTCCGCGTCCTCCCCGCGACAACCAGGCCCGCGACAACCAGGCCCGCGACAACCAGGACGGCGGCCAGCCGCGCGCCGACGGCGACGTCCAGGGCGAAGGCGGTCGCCGTGAGACCCGCCGCGAACGCTGGGAGCGTCGTCGCGATGAACGCAACCGCCGCTATGAAGCCGAAGGGGGCACGCCCGACACCCGCACCTATGAAGAGGCCGAAGGCGGTCGCTCCGAGGGCGGGCGTTACGAAGGCGGACGCAATGAGGGCCGCACCGACGGCGCTCGTTCGGAGAATGCGCGCGAAGGCGGCGATTTCATCGCTTCTACCGCGCCCGTGACCTATACGCCGCCGGTCGACGCCGCTCCGGTGGACGCCGCGCCGGAACAGGCGGATCGTCCGGCTCGTCGCACCCGTGCGCCGCGCGCCGAGGCGCAGGCCGATACGACACAGAGCCTGCCCGGCTTCCTGACCCGTTCGGCCGCTCCCGTCGCACAGGCGCCCGCCCCCTCGGACGCCGGCGAAACGCCCGCGCCCAAGCGCCGGGCCCCGCGAAAGAAGGCCGAGACTCCCGCCGAAGGCGAGTAGTCTCTCCGCGAACAACAATCTCAAGATTACGATGACGCCGCCCATGACGCATCCTCCGGCGCCGGAGGATGCGTCATGGGCTTCGTTCTGCCTGTCGTCGCCGCGGCGCTGACCACGCGAGGGTCCGCGTGTCTCCGGCCGCCGCGACCATCAGACCAGGCCGCTCGACCTCCGCGCCCCGGCCGAGGCGCTCAACCGCGCGCCGGGATCGGTTGAGGAGGATCGATCGAAGGCGGCGGCCTAGATTCGGTCCAGTCGGGCGACGAAGAAGCCGTCGAGGCTTCCGTTCTCGGCCCACATCGAGGGCAGGATGCGCAGCCAGCCTTCGGGAGTCAGGGCCTCGGCCGGAGCGCCCAGGGCTGCCGGATCGGCGGGCGTGGTCCTGAAGGCCGCGTTGCGGCGCAGGAAGGCGATGACCTGGGTCTCGCCCTCTTCCCGCTCCAGCGAGCAGACGCAGTAGACCAGACGACCGCCCGGCGCGACGCGCTCGGCTGCGGCGTCGAGCAGCCGGTGCTGGACATCGGCCAGCTTCGCCACCTCAGCAGGCTTGGTGGCGCGCAGGACTTCAGGATTGCGACGCAGGGTGCCGGTGGCGGTGCAGGGCGCGTCCAGCAGGACGGCGTCGAAGGTGCGCGGGTCGTTCCAGTCCTCGCCGGGCGTGACCACGATCTCGGCGATCAGTCCGGTGCGCTCGAGGTTCTGACGCAGGCGACGCAGGCGCGGTTCGGACCGATCCAGGGCGACCACCGTCGCGCCGGACGCCGCGAGTTGCAGCGTCTTGCCGCCGGGGGCCGCACACATGTCCAGCGCGGTCTCGCCAGCCTTGGGCGCCAGCAGGCGGGCCGGCACGGCGGCGGCGGCATCCTGAACCCACCAGCCGCCGGTCTCGTATCCGGGCCAGGCCGCGACATCGCCGCGCACGCCCGAACGCACGGTCCCGCCGGGCAGGACGGTTCCTTCGATGGCGTCGGCGAGGGCCTGCGCGTCTTCGCCGGGCTTGAGGCTGAGATCGGTCGGCGGCTCGTCGCGGGCGGCGAGCGCGATGGCGGCCAGGGTCGCCGCGCCATAGGCCTGTTTCCAGCGCGCCGCGATCCAGTCGGGCAGGTTGGATTCGGCCGTGGTCAGACCGGGGCCCTCGCGCTCGATGCCGCGCAGGACTGCGTTGACAAGCGCCTTGTAGGGGCGGGTCTTGGCGTCGCGCTCGGCCAGTTTCACGGCCGTGGAGACGGCGGCGAACGCCGGGGTCTCAAGCACCAGCGTCTGCGCCAGCGAGACGCGCAGGATGGTGCGCACCGCCTCGGGCGGCGACTTCTGCAGGCGACGATTCAGGATGGCGTCGATCTCACCGAGTCGACGCAGGGCGGCCATGGCGACGGCGCGGGCGAAGGCGCGGTCGGGACCCGGCAGGCTTTTCAGCTCCGGCAGGGCCATGGCTTCGTCCAGCCCGTTCCGGCGCTCGAGCGCGGCGTTCAGCAGGACGCCGGCGGCGATGCGCGCCTCGACGCCGATATCGGCTGCGCCGTCCGGTTCGGCCGTGCGAACGATCGGCTCACGGCGAGGGCCGCGCGCCTTGTCGGCCATGCGGCGCCCGCGCGCGCCCGAGTTCTTGCCCTTGGGCGTTCCCCCGCTCACACCGAAACCTGGGTGCCGAGCTCGACCACGCGTCCGGGCGGGATGTGGAAGAAGTCGGTCGGGTTGGCCGCATTGCGCATCAGGAAGATGTAGAGCTTGTCCTGCCACAGGGGCATCCCCTGCGACGCCGAGGGCACGACCGAGCGGCGGCCGAGGAAGAAGCTGGTCGACATGATGTCGAACTTAAGCCCCTGTTTGCGGCACTGGCTCAGGGCGCGAGGCACGACCGGGCTCTCCATGAAACCGTAGCTCAGGGTGATCTTCTTGAAGTCGTCATTGATCGGCTCGATCAGCACGCGCTCGCTCTCATGCACGCGCGGCCGGTCGGTGGTCCGCACGGTCAGGATGACGTTCTTCTCGTGCAGCACCTTGTTGTGCTTGAGATTGTGCATCAGGGCGACCGGCGCGACGTCGGGGTCGGAGGTCAGGAAGATGGCCGTGCCCGGAGCACGATAAGGCGGGCGGGCGCGCAGCATCTCGATCAGGTCGGTCAGTGGCAGGCTGTCCTTCTTGGACTTGGCCGACAGGATCTGGGACCCCCGCGTCCAGGTCCACATGATCAGCACCAGGACCGCGCCGAGCACCAGCGGCAGCCAGGCGCCGTCGGGAATCTTCAGCAGGTTGGAGGTCAGGAAGACGCTGTCGATGAAGCCGAACGGAATGAGCGCGCCCAGGGTCGCCCACAGCGGCCATTTCCACTTCTTGGTGATGACCGAATAGGCCATCAGGGTGTTGATCAGCATGACCCCGGTGACGGCGACGCCATAGGCGGCGGTCAGGTTGTGCGAGCTCTGGAACACGAACAGCAAGGTGAGGACGCCCAGCATCAGGAAGGTGTTCACGGCGGGGACGAAGATCTGGCCGGCCTGGGTTTCGGACGTGAAACGGATGTCGATGCGGGGCAGGAGTCCGAGCTGGACCGCCTGCTGGGTCACCGAGAAGGCGCCGGTGATGACGGCCTGTGATGCGATGACGGTGGCGATGGTCGCCAGCACAAGCATCGGCCAGTAGGCGAACTCGGGCACCATCGACCAGAACGGATTCTCGGCCGCGCCGGGCTCGGCGAGGATCAGGGCGCCCTGGCCCAGATAGTTCAGGGTCAGACAGGGCAGGACGAAACAGAGCCAGCCCATGCGGATCGGCGCCTTTCCGAAATGGCCCATGTCGGCGTAGAGCGCCTCGGCCCCGGTGACGGCGAGGAAGACGCTGCCCAGGATGATGAAGCCAAGGAAGCCGTCGTTGATCAGCAGCATGACCCCGTAGTGGGGCGACAGCGCCCGCAGCACCGAGAGGTCGTCGAAGATGTGATAGAGGCCGAGCGCCCCCAAGGCCAGGAACCAGACCGCCGTCAGCGGGCCGAAATATTTCGACAGCCTGGCCGTGCCGCGCGACTGGACCATGAACAGGCCGATCAGGATGGCGGCGGCGATCGGCACGATAAAGGCGTCCAGACGCGTCCCTACACCGGGGGCGTCCTTGACCCCCTCGATGGCCGAAAGCACCGAGATGGCGGGGGTGATGATGCCGTCGCCGTAGAACAGCGCCGCGCCGCAGACCCCGAGGATGAAGATCCAGGCCGACCGCCGGCCGATCGCGTGAGTGGCGAGGGCCATCAGGGCCAGGGTCCCGCCCTCGCCCTTGTTGTCCGCTCTCATCAGAAAGATGACGTATTTGAACGTCACCACGATCATGAGAGCCCAGAAGGCCAGGGAGACGACGCCGATCACGGCCAGTTCGCCGCCTATGCCCCGCTGGGCATGGCCGATCGCTTCGCGCAGGGCGTAGAGGGGGCTGGTGCCGATGTCGCCGAACACCACGCCGATGGCGCCGATGGTCAGGCCCCAGAACCCAGCCTTGCCCACGCCGTGCGCGGTGGCGCCATGCGCGGCGGGGGCGCCCGCAGGGCCGTTCTCGGGCGCGGACCTGGAAGCGGTCGACGGAGCAGGCGGGGCGGGGGAAGCGCCGTCACCGGGGGATGCGTCCCCTGCCATGAATATCCTCCGGGCGCCGCGGTCGGCGGGCCCATCAAAGCGGAGGGCCTGTAGGCTCATTCCGCGGTCGGTTCAATCGCATGGAAACGGTTTCAGTTGCACCGTGTTCGGCGGGCAATCGGCCGGGATTTGTGAATCCCGTCCCGGGCGCCTACCTTGAGGACTGGAACCGGACGAAAATGTCAGACAGTCAACGCTTTCCCGTCGCCGCCCACGCCCTGGCCTATCTGGCCCACAAGGGCGCGTATGACGCCGCCCATGCCTGTCCCAGCGCCATTCTTGCGGCCTCGGTGCCGACCAATCCCGTGGTCATCCGCCGCGTCACCGCCCTGTTGTCCAAGGCCGGGCTGATCGCCACCCGTCCCGGCGCGTCCGGCGGATCCTGGCTGCTGCGGCAGCCGGAAGAGATCCGACTGGATGAAGTTCTGAAAGCGGTCAACGGCTGCGCCCACCTCGGGTCGCCGCCCCTGGGCGCCAAGGGCTGCCCCATCGGGGAGCATATTCCGCGTCAGGTGGCCAAGGTCCTGACCCTGGCCGACCAGGCCGCGTCGGACTCGCTCAGAAAGATCACCATCGCCGACCTGCTGGCCGAGAAGTCCACCGCCCTTGATGGTTTGAACGAGCACCCGGCCTGTTCGGAAGCGATCCGCGCCGCCGGCGCTGTCGCCGCTTAGCGAACCCTTCTTTCGTCATCCACCGGCATGCCGCGCTTTCGCGGCGCAGACCGGGGGACCCCGCGTCGCTCAGGGCGATCTTTTCGCGCGAGATTTATGGCGTCGCAGTGTGCGACAGTTTCGCGCTAACGCGCGCCGCTGGTTCTCCCGGTCTTCGCTGCGCTTCGCCGGAGAATGACGAAAGAAATGAAGCGCGCCATCCTCATTACGGGAGCTTCGGCGGGAATCGGCGCCGCCCTGGCGCGCGTCTATGCCGAAAAGGGCTGGGACCTGATCCTGACCGCGCGCCGGGAGGCGGCCCTGACGGTGCTGGCCGCCGAAATCATCGCCCGGTACGGCGTCGCCTCGACCGTGATCACCGCCGACCTCGCCGATCCCGAGGCGCCCGCCCGGCTTGTCGAGGCCATCGCGGCGCGCGGCCTTGTCGTCGACGGCCTGATCAACAACGCCGGCTTCTCGCGCACGACGGGCTTCCTCGCCACCGACCCTGGGCAGCATGCGGCCATGGTCCAGGTCATGTTGTCGGCGCCCGTCGCTCTGTCCAGGCTTCTCCTGCCGGGCATGGTCGAGCGCGGCTTCGGGCGGATCATCAACGTCGCCTCTCTCGCCGGCCAGATGCCCGCGACCGGCGGCGACACCCTCTACGGTCCGATCAAATCCTTCCTGATCAAGGCGTCCCAGGGGCTGTGGCTGGAGACGCGCGGGACCGGGGTGCACGTCACCGCCCTCTGTCCCGGCTACACCCTGACGGAGTTCCACGACGTCAACGGCTCGCGCGAACAGGTGTCCTCCGCCTATCCCCCATGGATGTGGCAGACGGCCGAGCACGTGGCCCGGGTCGCCTACGACGCCTGCGAGGCGGATCGGCCGAGGGTGACGCCCGGGGCGATGAACAATGTCCTCGCCGCACTCGGCAAGCTGCTGCCGGATGGCCTGGCGCTCAACATGGTGGCGGGCCATGCGCGGCGGCTGAAGCGGATTTGAGCAGCGTCGCTTGAGAAAGGCGGCAAATCAGGCGCTAGGATTACCGCCATGGCGAGGTCATCCCAGGCGATTTTCGGACTGATCGGCCTCGGCGGGCACGGTCGCGAGACCATGCCCTTCGCCCGCGCCCATATCGCCGCCCAGCCGGACCTCGGTATCGACGTCGACCGGGTCGTTTTTGTTGATCGCCACGCCGGACCGGCTGTCGGCGGCCATCTGGTCCTGGCCGAGGACGAATTCGCGGCGATGGACGCCGAGCGGCTGTTCGCCGTGGCCGTGGCCCAGCCCCCAGCGCGTCGGGCTATCGCTGAACGGCTGGAGACGGCGGGATGCCGGACCCTGACCCTGATCGCCAAGACGGCGACGGTCGTGGACAGCGCCCGCGTGGCGCCCGGCGCCCTGATCGCCCCCTACGCCCTCATCAACGCCGACGCCTCGGTCGGCCGGCACCTGATCGCCAATGCCTATTCCAGCATCGCCCACGACTGCCTGGTCGGGGACTTTGTCACGCTCGGCCCACGCGCCTGCGTCAACGGCGGGGTCAGGATTGGCGACGGGGTTGAAATCGGCGCCGGCGCCCTGATCCGCCAGGGGGTGTCCATCGGCGAGGGCGCGGTGATCGGCATGGGGGCGGTGGTGGTCAAGGACGTGGCGCCGGGCGCGACCGTCGTCGGCAATCCTGCGCGGGAGATGACGCGATGAGCGTCTTCTTCATCGCCGAGGCCGGGGTGAACCACAACGGTGATCTGGCCCTGGCGCTCCGGCTGGTCGATATCGCGCACCGGGCCGGAGCCGACGCGGTCAAGTTCCAGACCTTCCGCGCGGACGCCATCTCGGCGCCGGAGGCCCCGATGGCCGACTACCAGAAGACGCGGGACGGCGCGGCCAGCCAGGCAGAGATGCTGAGGCGACTGGAACTCCCCCACGCCGATTTCGCCCGCATCGCCGACCACTGCCGCGTCCTCGGCATCGAGTTCATGTCCTCGCCCTTCGACCTCGACAGCGCCGCCTTCCTGGCCGGGATCGGGATGACGAAGTTCAAGCTGGCGTCGGGCGAGATCACCAACGCCCCCTTCGTGCGCGGGGTCGCGCGGCTGGCGGCGGGCGCGGGTGGATCGGTGATCCTGTCGACCGGGATGAGCACGCTCGACGAGGTGGCCGAGGCGGTCGGCTGGATCGAGGCTGAAGGGAACCCCGGCCTGACCATTCTGCACTGCGTGTCCAATTATCCGGCCCCGGCGAAGGACGCCAATCTGCGGGCCATGGATAGTCTGGCCCAGGCGTTCGGGCGGCCCGTCGGCTGGTCCGACCACACCCTGGGTGACGCCGTATCGCTGGCTGCGGTGGCGCGCGGTGCGACGGTCGTGGAGAAGCATTTCACCCTCGACAACGACCTCGCCGGGCCCGACCACGCCATGTCGATGGACCCGGACGGGCTGGCGCGTCTGATCGCCGGCATCCGCTCGGTCGAAGCCTCGCTCGGCGACGGGATCAAACGTCCTGTCGAGGCCGAGCGCGAGATCATGACCGTGGCGCGTCGCAGCCTGTTCGCCGCGCGCGACATCGCGGCAGGCGCGGTGGTGACGGCGGAAGACCTGATCGCGCTGCGGCCGGGGGACGGAATTTCACCCGCGCAACAGGCCGATGTGGCGGGCAGGACGGCCGCGCGGGCGATTCCGGCGGGAACGAAGCTGGCGGCCCCGGACCTGGCCTAGCGCGTCGCATCGAACCAGCGGCGGCACAGCGCCTTGAAGGGTTCGGCGTTCGCCTCGACCTCGGCCGTATCGGCGAAGGTGACCACGCCCCGGTCCACGGCGGCCCATTTTACCAAACCCGTCTCATCCTCGAAGACGAAACCCTCTGTCGGCTTCACCTTCACGCCGCGATGCAGGACCGCGCGCACGGCCCCGCCCTTGGCCACGCCCAGGCTGATGCGGTCGTCGCCGTCGATCAGGAAGCTCGGCCCGTTCCATTTGACGTGTTCGCTGACGTCCGGATGGCTTTCTGCGACCAGCCGGCGCAGGGCGCTCATCGCGGTGCGCGACGGCTCCGGCAGGGCGGCGACCAGCGCATCGACAGTCTGCGCCACAGCCTAGTGGCCGCCGGCGGGATAGGGCGCCGTCACCCCGATGGCGAACATGCCGGGAAGGGCCTCGCCCAGGCCGGCGAGGATGAACTGGATCGCCAGGGCGCACAGGATCAGGCCCAGAACCCGCACGATGATGGCCATGCCGACGTCGCCCAGCACCCGACTGATCGGCCCGGTCGCGGCGAAGACGACGAAGGTGGCGAGCGCTGCCGCGCCGATGGCCAGGAGGCCCGCGATGGTTCCGGCGTAGCCGATCTTGGCCGCCTCGCCCGCCTGGATGATAATGGTCGAGATGGCGCCGGGTCCGATCAGCAGTGGCATCGCGAACGGAACGATCAGCCGCTTGAACCGGCGGCTGGCGTAGCCCCGCACGTCCTGGGCGTCTGTCAGGGCGTCCTTGTCCGCGAACATGGTCAGGAAGTCGCCGCGCGTCATATCCAGACCCAGCAGCAGCAACAGGATCCCGCCCGCAATGCGGAACGCCGCCAGCGAGATGCCGAAGAACTGCAGCAGCCACAGGCCGGTGAAGAAAAAGAAGACCAGGAAGGCCGCGATGAACAAACAGATCAGGGCGCTGACTGACAGCCGCTGACGGGCGCTCGCCCCCGCTGTCGCGGCGGCGAAGATCGGGATATTGCCGATCGGATCGACCAGGGCGAACAGGGCTACGAACAGGTTGACCCCCAGATCGAGCGCGTCCATTGCCTGTTCCCCAGCCTGCATCATTGAACGCCGGTTCGCCGACGCACCCCTGTGCGCCCGGTCTAGCCGGTCACGCGGAGCCCGTCGATGACCTCGCCTCTCCTGTCCGACCCGCGCCTGATCGTCGGGCTGGACCTGCCGGCCATCGAAGCGGCCCGTGAACTGGTCCAGCGGATCGGAAATGGCGTCGAGAGCTACAAGGTCGGGCTGACCCTTCTGGCTCGTCCCGGCGGCGTCGCCTTCGCCCACGAACTGCGCGCCATGGGCAAGACGGTGTTCCAGGACTGGAAGCTGCATGACATCGGGGCCCAGGTGGAGGGCGCGGCGCGCTCGGTCGCCGAGGGCGGCTGCGACCTGCTGACCGTCCATGCCGAACCGCAGGTGATGCGGGCCGCGGTCAAGGGGCGCGGCGGACACGCGACGAAGATCCTCGCCGTCACCGTCATGACCAGCCTGTCGGATGAGGACCTGAAGGAGATCGGCTATTTGGCCAGGGCCGCCGACCTCGTCGAGGTGCGGGTGCGTCAGGCCCTGGACTGCGGCGTTGACGGGGTGGTCTCCAGCCCCCTGGAGGCCGCCCGCGTGCGCGAGATCGCCATCGAGGCCGGGCGTCCGGACTTCCTGATCGTGACCCCCGGCGTGCGCCCGGCCGGCGGCGACCTGGGCGACCAGCAGCGGGTGGCGACGCCCGCCGATGCGCTCCGGGCCGGAGCGACCCATCTGGTGGTGGCGCGACCGGTGATCGCGGCCGAGAACCCGGTAATGGCGGCGGCCCGGATCGCCGCCGAGATGGACGCCGTCCGCTAGTTATTCAGTCCCGAGGTCAAGTGGACCGGGTCTGAGGTGAAGCGAGTGGCAGGCGCCGTTCGATCTGGACCGGGCAGGGTGCGGCGGTCCGTGCTGGCGGCGGCGCTCGAGGGACGGATGGACGACATCCGCGAGCTGCTGAGGACCTCCGCCGCGCTGGACACCCTGATCCCGGGGCCCTGGCCTGGCCGGCCGCTGCGCTGCCGTCAGGGACCCTTGAGCGTAGGGTGGTCGTCCTGTTCGCCGGCTCTCTGTCGCGGATCCAGCAGCACCCCCGACACGGTCGCGGCCAGGATCCGCGCCGCGAACGGCAGGCGTGCGAGCTTGCCCAGCACATGGTCGCGGACCCAGGGCAGGGCCTGGCCGTCGGCCTGGTAGAAGGGGGTGAAGCTCATCGACAGCCCCTGATACAGCCGCACATGCCAGCGACGGATGCGGGCGTAGGCAGCCAGGGCCTCGTCGAGTTCGGCGTGTGTCGCCAGCGCCTCGGCCAGGGTCAGGGCGTCCAGCAGGCCCATGTTGACCCCCTGACCCAGCTGGGGACTGGTCGAATGGGCCGCGTCGCCGACGACGGCGAGCCGGTCGGCTACAGGCAGGGGCAGGGTGTGGTGGCCGTAGCGGGCGAGGGTCAGGGACTCGGGATCGGGGAGGGTCTCCAGCAGGCCGGCGACCTCGGGCCACAGGCCGCGCACCTCGGCCTTCCACCGCTCCATCCCGGCGCGCAGCCAATAGTCGTGGTCGGCGGGCTTCAGGCTCCAGAAGAAGGTGGCGAGCCGGTCGGGACTGTCCGGGCGGGCGCCGACCGGGAGGATGCCGATCATGCGCGAGGCGCCGCGATAGACCTGTTCCAGCGCCGTGGCGTCGAACGGATCGCCGGGCCAGGGGACGGTGGCCCACAGGGCGCCCCATTCGAGTTCCTGTCGCCGTCCGCCCTGTTTCGCCAGGAGTTCGCGGGCGATGGGGGAGCGGGCGCCCGAGGCGTCGACGATCAGGTCGAAGGCGGGCCCGGTCACGCCGCTGGCGTCGCTCAGGCGGCCGTCGGCGGCGGAGGCGATCTCCTGGTTGGTCTCGAACGCGACGCCCCCGGCGAGGCAGGCGTCGTAAAGGACCTCGAAGATGGCGGCGCGGTGGACGCCCAGGGCATTGATGCCGTCGGGGCGAGGCGACTTCAGGTCGGCGTAGCGGACGTCGAGCACGACGCGTCGGTGTCGGGCTTCGCGGCCGAAGATGTGTTCGAGCGGCTGGCCGAGCGCCTTGACCCTGTCCGTCAGGCCGAGGCGGTCCAGCACATGCAGGCCGGTCGGCTGGAGCATGAAGCCGGCGCCGATCGGGCGCGGTTCATCGAACCGCTCGTGGACCACGACGCGCCGGCCCTGACGCGCCAGCATCAGGGCGAGGGCCAGGCCGGTCGGGCCGGCGCCGACGACGGCGACGGTCCTCGGCACCTTAGTTGGGAACCAGTTCGATCAGGTCGAGGTTGGACTCGTTCTGGGGCCAGGGGAGAACGAGGCGCCAGCGGGCCTCGCCGATCCGCTCCAGCACGGCGACGATGTCGCGGTCCGGGCGCTGACCGTAGGAGTTGGCGGGCGGCTCGGCGGCGAGGGCGATCGAGCCCAGCATGACCATCTGGCGGGCGTTCTCGGGGAAGAGCAGGCCGGAGGGGCGCTGGGAGCCGGTGGTCTTGGAGAATTTCAGGCCGCGCGGCGTCTGTTCGATGCGGCAGTCGAACCAGCCGTAGACGACGAAGCCGAGGCCGGTCTCTCCGCCCTGGGAGCCCAGTTTGACGGTGCGGCAGCGGTATTCGCCGGGCGGGGGCGCCACGTTGCTGCGAGCGGCGTCGCGCTCGATCAGATCGCCGAGCGAGGTCAGGTCGCCCGAGCCGGGCTGACGCCGCGCCTGCTCCAGCGCCAGACGCCAGGCGGCGTCCCTGCGGGCATAGCGGTCGCGGTCGATGGCGCTGACGATACCGCGCCAGTCGCGCAGCACAGGCGCGCCGGGGCTGGAGGGCGGCGGTGGGGGAGGCGGCGGCGTGCTGGCGCAGGCTGCGAGCAGAAGGGTGGTCGAAAGGGCGAGGATGCGCATCGCCGCAAGGGGCCTCACGCCTTGGCTGACGTCAAGCCGTCAGACGATCATCACCGTGCCGAGCAGCAGGTGGCAGCCCCGTCGGCCCATGATGATGTTGGTCGCCGATTGCAACTGGGCGGCCAGGCGTTCGACGTTCGGCACGCCGCCGGGCAGGAGGGTGTTGGCCTCGCGCTGGACCAGGATGTTGAACACCGCCCGCATGCGTGGCTGGGATTGTTCGGCGCGGAGTTTCAGGGCGGCGTCAGGGGCGTCGACCCCGGTCTCCACCGTCATCACGCCCCGGCGGCCGTCGGCGCGCATCGTGGTGGCGGTGATGGTGGGATAGCGGACATAGCCGCCGGTCGATCCGCCTCCGCCGCCGCCGGACGCGAGGGCAGGGGTGGCGGCGAGGGCGAGCGGGGCGACGAGAAGGGCGCGACGTTTCATGCGCCCCTTGTGACATGGAGGCGGTTAAGGGCGGGTTTGCGTGAAATGTCTCCCTCCCTGTTTGGGGAGGGTGGTCGAAGCGCAGCGAAGACCGGGTGGGGCCGGCAAGGCAAACCTCACGGGCCTGCATCCCCATCGCCCTGTCCTCCCCACCCCGTCGCAGCGCGACGACCCTCCCCATGAAGGGGAGGGAGTTTTTCATCTACGCCGCCGCCTCGACCCGTGCGGGCTCCATAGGCTTCAGATTCAGTAGGGCGAACAGCCGGGCGTCCTCGTCCTGTTCCGGATTGGGCGTGGTCAGCAGCTTGCCGCCGACGAAGATGGAGTTGGCGCCGGCGAGGAAGCAGAGCGCCTGCATCTCCGGGCTCATGGTCTCGCGTCCGGCCGACAGGCGGACCATGGCGCGGGGACAAACCAGGCGGGCGACGGCGACCGTGCGGACGAATTCGATCGGATCGATCTCACCCTCTTTCAGGACCCGCTCACCCAGGGGCGTGCCGGTGACCGGCACCAGGGCGTTGACCGGCAGGCTGTCAGGATGCGCCCGCAACGTCGCCAGGGCGTGGAGCAGACTGGCGCGGTCCCGGCGGCTCTCGCCCATGCCGACGATGCCGCCGCAGCAGGTTGACATCCCGGCGTCGCGGACGTGCTCCAGGGTGTCGAGACGATCCTGATAGGTCCGGGTCGTCACGACCTGAGCGTAGTATTCCGGCCCCGTGTCGAGGTTGTGGTTGTAATAGTCGAGCCCGGCCGCCTTCAGCTGCTTCGCCTGGTCGGCGGTGAGCATCCCGAGCGTCGCGCAGGTTTCCAGACCGAGCGCCTTCACGCCCGAGATCATGGCGGCGAGTTTCGGCGTGTCGCGATCCTTCAGCTCGCGCCAGGCCGCGCCCATGCAGAAGCGCGACGCGCCGCCTGCCTTCGCGGCCATGGCCTCGGCGAGGACGGCGGTCGTGTCCATCAACTTTTCGGCCTTCAGGCCCGTGTCGAAGCTGGCCGATTGCGAGCAGTAGCCGCAGTTCTCGGCGCAGCCGCCGGTCTTGATCGACAGCAGTTGGGACTTCTGCACCTCCGACGGATCGAACCAGCGGCGATGAACGGTCGCGGCCTCGAACACCAGTTCCATGAACGGACGGGCGAACAGGGCCTCGACTTCGGTCAGGGTCCAGTCGTGGCGGGGGGTGCTGAGATCGGTCATGGGCAGGGTGGTGACGCAGCCTGCGACCGGACGCAAGGCCGTCAGATCTCCAGGATCAGTTCGCCGCGCTTGAGATCAATGATCACTGTCTCGAACAGGCCCAGCACGTCCGTGCCCAGCAAGGCCGCCGGGCGATCGGACAGGCCCCACAGGTCGAATGTGTGGAAGTCGCCGACGAGGACGGGGACATTATCCAGGCCGATGCCCGCGAAATGCAGGTTGCGCAACTGCATCGGGCGGGCCTCGACACTCAGCCCCGTGGGGGAGAAGAGCGTCCGGCTCGTCGAGCCGTCGTCGAGAACGATCGGCGAGGCCCGCGCCGCGCGGGCGAAGGCGGTGTTGATAATGGTGACCTCGGCGCCGGTGTCGAGAATGGCCTTGGCCTGGGCCGTGCGGGAGCGGGCGTCGATCATCAGCAGGCCGCGCAGCCGCTCTTCGGCCGGGGTCTGGAAGCGGGCGGTCGGTCGGCGCGGATCGAGGATGCTGTCGCCGACGCGGCGCGATCGGCTGATCGCGGCCCGGGCCCCGCCCCGGAAGTTCAGCAACAGCCGGTGCTCCGCCAGCAGGTCGCGTCCGATCAGGCCGTCGGCGCCGATAAGGCCTGTCCGGGGCGCGAGGGCGAACCGGACCGTCTCGGCGTTCAGGTCTCCGGAGCGGACGTTGCGTGCGCTGACCGTCTCGACGATCTCGCGCGCGATCAGGGTGTGCATCCCGATTGGTCCGGCAGACGGCAGGGCCAGCTGCGTTGCCAGGTCGTCGGCGATCACCGAGGCGTTGGCCGCGCTGTCGACAGCGAAGTCGAACGGCCCCCGGCCGTCGATAAAGACCGGGATCGACAGCCGCCCGCCCCGCAGGCGTTCGACGCTTTCGACGGACGAGACCGGGGGCGCGTCCTGCGCCCGGGCGAGGCCGGAAAGAAGCAGGGCTGGAGCGGCGGCGAGGAGGGCGCGGCGGAGGAGCGTCGCGTGACCTCTAGAGGTCCTCGTCATGGCGATAGATCCGGCCGTCGCGCATGACGAAGCCGACCGACTTCAGCACCGTTACGTCGGTCAGGGGGTCGCCCTCGACCGCGATCAGGTCGGCGCGCTTGCCGGGCTCCAGCGTGCCAACCTCTGTCGACAGGCCCAGCAGGTCGGCGGCGTTGACGGTGGCGGCCTGGATCGCGGCCATGGGCGTCATGCCGTACTGGACCATCAGCTCGAACTCGTCGGCGTTGCGGCCGTGCAGGGACACGCCCGCGTCGGTGCCGAAGGCGATGCGGACGCCGGCGGGATATGCGACCTGCAGCGACTGTCCAGTGATGGAGATACGCCACAGGATCTTGGGCAGGACTTCGGGCGGATAGGCATTGGGATCCGCGGCGAGGCGCGAGCGATAGCCGTTCACGGTCGAGAGCGTGGGCACATAATAGGCGCCGCTCTCGCGGAACAGCCGGATGGTGTCCTCGTCGAAAATGGTGCCGTGTTCGATGGAGTCTGCGCCGAGCCGCAGGGCCAGGTCGATGCCGTCGGCGCCGTGGGCGTGGACGGCGACCTTCTTGCCGTAGAGGTGCGCCGTCTCGATCAGGGCGCGGGCCTCGTCCTCGAACATCTGGGCGCCCAGTCCTGCGCTGATCCGGCTGTTCACGCCCGCGGTGGTGGCGATCTTGATGACGTCGGCGCCGCGTCCGACCTGGATACGCACGGCCTCGCGGCAGCTTTCGACGCCGTTGCAGACGTTCTCCTGATCTCCCATCATCTCGCGCACATCGTCGGCGAGGCTGAGGCGGCCGTCCATATGGCCCGAGGTGGTCGAGATGGACTCAGCCGCGTCGATGATGCGCGGGCCGGCGATTTCGTGCCGGGCGGTGGCGTCGCGCAGGGCCAGGGTGACGCCGCCCGAGTCGCCGAGGTTCCGCACGGTGGTGAAGCCGGCCATCAGGGTGTCGCGCGCGTTGCCGGCGGCCTCATAGGCGCGGGCGGGCAGGCTGTCGGTGAAGTTCGCCAGCAAGCCCTGTTGACCGGCGCGGTCGGAGGTCAGGTGCACATGGCTGTCGATCAGGCCGGGCAGGACGAACCGGTCGCGCAGGTCGACGACGGTCGCAGCCGGATAGGCCTCGACGCCGACGAAGCCGTCCCGGACTGCCTCGACCTTGCCGTCGCGGATGACGACAGTGGAGGCGCCGCGCGGCGCCTGCCCCGGACGATCCAGCAGATGGCCCGCCTGGATCAGGGTGACGGCGCCGGCGGCCGGAGCGGTGGTCCCGTCCTGGGCCGCCGCCACGGTTCCCGTCAGCAGGGCGAAAATGCTCCCCGCGATTACAGCCTTCATGAACTGACTCCCCTGTTTGAAGGAGTTTAGGCATGCCGCGGCGACAAGGGGAATGGGCGGGGCCTATTCCTCCCCCGCTGGCCGAGAAATGGATCATATAAAGACATCCTTATATGATTCTTGCCCTATGTCCCTTCGCGGGCTATAGGCGCGCGCAATCTTCGAACCCTGCCGCGCTCAAGGAGCCGCCTTCATGACCGACTATATCGTCCGCGACATCTCGCTCGCCCCCTTCGGCAATAAAGAGATCGCCATCGCCGAAACCGAAATGCCGGGCCTGATGGCGCTGCGCGAAGAGTTCGGCGCGCAACAGATCCTCAAGGGCGCCCGCATCGCCGGCTCGCTGCACATGACGATCCAGACCGCCGTCCTCATCCAGACGCTGGAAGCCCTGGGCGCCGACGTGCGCTGGGCCTCGTGCAACATCTTCTCGACCCAGGACCACGCCGCGGCCGCCATCGCCGCCAACGGCACCCCGGTCTTCGCCACCAAGGGCGAGACGCTGGAAGAATACTGGGACTATGCCCACAAGATCTTCGAATGGGCCGACGGCGGCTATCCCAACCTGATCCTCGACGACGGCGGCGACGCCACCCTGCTGTGCGTGCTCGGCCCCAAGGCCGAGAAGGACGGCACGCTGCTGGACAACCCGCAGAACGACGAGGAGGAAGCCCTCTACAAGGTGATGAAGCGCTACATCGCCGAGAAGCCGGGCTTCTATTCGGCCATCCGCGACGCCATCGGCGGCGTGTCGGAAGAAACCACCACCGGCGTCCACCGCCTCTACGAAATGGCCAAGAAGGGCGACCTGCCCTTCCCCGCCATCAACGTCAACGACAGCGTCACCAAGTCCAAGTTCGACAACCTCTACGGCTGCCGTGAATCGCTGGTCGACGCGATCCGTCGCGGCACCGACGTCATGCTGTCGGGCAAGGTCGCCGTGGTCTGCGGCTACGGCGACGTGGGCAAGGGCTCGGCCGCCTCGCTGCGCCAGGGCGGCGCCCGGGTGAAGGTCACCGAGGTCGATCCGATCTGCGCCCTGCAGGCCGCCATGGAAGGCTATGAGGTCGTCACCGTCGAGGACGTGGCCCATGAGGCCGACATCTTCGTCACCGCCACGGGCAACCTCGACGTCCTGACCGTCGACCACATGCGGGCGATGAAGAACAACGCCATCGTCTGCAACATCGGCCACTTCGACTCGGAGATTCAGGTCGCCGGCCTGAAGAACTTCAAGTGGGACGAGATCAAGCCGCAGGTCCACCACGTCGAGTTCCCGGACGGCAAGAAGATCATCCTGCTGTCGGAAGGCCGTCTGGTGAACCTGGGTAACGCCACGGGTCACCCCTCGTTCGTGATGTCGGCGTCGTTCACGAACCAGACCCTCGCCCAGATCGAACTCTGGACCAACATCAAGGCCTATGAGAACCAGGTCTACACCCTGCCCAAACACCTCGACGAGAAGGTCGCCATGCTCCACCTGGCCAAGCTGGGCGCCAAGCTGACCGTGCTCAAGAAGGAACAGGCCGACTACATCGGCGTGCCGACCGAAGGCCCGTTCAAGCCGGAAGCCTACCGCTACTAAGGAACGATAGGGGGCATCCTCCCAGCGCCGCAGGCGCGGGGAGGCGGCTCGCAGCGTAGCGGAGAGACGGAGGGGGTCTGTCTGCGGGCACGAAGACCCCTTCCGTCTGCTTGCAAGCGGCTCGCATCCTCCTCCCCATTCGCCAAGCGGTGAGCGGGGAGGAGGCGCGCTTTTTCAAGCCGCCAGCGCGAGCACGTCCGGCCTTTCGCGGCCCGACAGGCTGGTCTCGAAGTCCGCGAGAAGGTCCAGCAGTTCCTCCGCACCCGGCGCAGACTTGTCGCCGGTCATCCGGTAACGCCAGAAGCTGACGATGTGCTGGATCGCGCCCAGTCGCTCGCCCAGCCGCGCGAACAGGATCGGCGCGTCGCGCAGGAAGTCGCGGAAGGCGGTCGGCTTGCCCTCGCAGGTCAGCGCCGTGAAGGCGTCGTCATAGACCCGCAGCATGTCGGCCGTGGCCTCGCAGGTCAGCAGGATGCGGCGGCGGAGCTGTTCCTTCGCCCGGTCGATTGCCACGTGCTGCTCTGCATCGACACGGCCCCGGGGACGCACGCGCCGGACGCTGTCCACGACCCAGCCGATGTCGCCGGTGATCATCTGCAGCGCCCATTTGTAGTAGAGGAAACCCTTCCAACAGAAGACGCCCTCCTCACACTCCTCCGGCGCCAGCATCAGGGTCTGGCCCAGCGCGCTCATGTCCTCACCCGCCGAGTTCGACATGATCTTGGCGGTCAGGCGCGCGACCGGATTGTCGGTCGCGCGCCTGACCGCGTCATGCCCCATGCTAAGAGCGACCAGGGGGGTGATCTCATTGGCCATGAATTCCGACATCCGCATCAGGTCGGCTTCAGAGATGTTGAAATAGCAGGGGTCCGGCGCATGGCCGTTGCGCCGCAACTGCTCGCGCAGCAGGAACGGGTCCAGGCTGGGCAGATCGTCGATCAGTGACAGAATCCTGCGGTCCGGATGCGACGGCCCGACGCCCAACGCCTGTTCCAGCATCTTGTCGAACCCGACCTGGTCGACGAAAATGTAGCGTCCCCCGACCCGCAGGTCGCCCGCGTCGATCGGCAGGACGATCTTGGTCGCCACGTAGCGCCGCACACGGAACTCATCGACCTCGTTGCGACGCAGCCGGTGCTTGATCACCAGGCAGCTGTTCAGCGTCGGGTTCTCGAACATGGGCGCGTTTCGCCAGCCGTCGGTGCGACCGTGATCGCGACTGACCCTCAGCAGGTTGAGCACCCGCGCGGTCGAAGCGGAGGTCCGCAGATTGTCCAGATTACGAAACGCGCGGTCGGTCATTCAGGCTCCTGACCAGCGTCTTGGCGCCGCAAAGGTTAGGATCGCACGGAGGGGAAGGGTTAGCCGAACCTGAACGGCGTTAAGTCGTCACAGGGGCGGTCGCTGGCGCCCGCCCCCCGAGAGGCCTAGATTGGCCCCATGAACGTCTTCGACATCCTCGTCCTGATCGCCATCGGTGCGGTCGCCATCACCCTCGGGTTCGGCATCTATTCGCTGTATCGCGGCGGCGACTACGCCCGGTCCAACTCCAACAAGCTCATGCGGCTGAGGGTGGCGCTGCAGGCGACCGCCATCGTGCTGCTGATGACCGGTCTGTGGTGGAAATCCACGCACGGGGGCTGAGGGCGTGGTCGTCCTCAACAGGATCTACACGCGCACCGGCGACGGCGGCGACACGGGCCTGGCGTCCGGCGCCCGTGTGTCCAAGTCCGATCCCCGAGTCGAGGCCTACGGGACGGTCGACGAACTGAACGCCGTCATCGGCGTCGCTCGGCTGCATTCGGGCCAGAACGACCGTATCGACGCCATGCTGGGCCGGATCCAGAACGAGCTGTTCGACCTCGGCGCCGACCTCGCCACCCCCCTCGATCCGCCGCCAAAATGGGAGGCCCTGCGTATGGTCCAGTCCCAGATCGACCGTCTGGAAGCCGAGATCGACTGGATGAACGAGAGCCTGAAGTCGCTCGACAGCTTCATCCTGCCGGGCGGCTCGCCCCTGTCGGCGCATCTGCATCTGGCCCGCACGGTCGCCCGCCGGGCCGAACGCGACGCGATCCGTCTGGTCGAGACCGGAACCCCGGTGACCCCCGAGGCGGTCCGCTATCTGAACCGCCTCTCCGACCACTTGTTCGTCGCCGCCCGCCGCGCCAACGCCAATGGCGCGGGCGATGTCAAATGGGTGCCGGGCGGGACCAGATAGTCGTCTCCTCCCTGTCGCGCAGCGATGGGGAGGTGGCTCGGAGCGAAGCGGAGAGACGGAGGGGTTCTTCGTGCGGCGAGAACCCCTCCGTCTGCTCGCAAGGGCTCGCATCCACCTCCCCCTTCGCCAAGTGGCGAACTGGGAGGAGACAAGGCGGTTGGGACCGCGCTAAACCGCCCGCCAATCAAGAACGCTCAGACTTCAGGGAACGCAGCCATGCGCGACATCACCCACTTCATCGACGGCGCGTCCTTCACCGGCGCCTCGGGCCGGTTCGCCGATGTGTTCAATCCCAACACCGGAGAGGTCCAGGCCCGCGTCCAGCTGGCCTCGGTCGCCGAGATGGATCGCGCCGTCCAGGCCGCCCAGACCGCCTTCGAGGGCTGGTCCTCGACCAACCCCCAGCGCCGCGCCCGGGTGATGTTCGAGTTCAAGCGTCTGGTTGAAGCCAATATGAACGACCTGGCCGAACTGCTGTCGGCCGAACACGGCAAGGTTGTCGCCGACTCGAAGGGCGACATCCAGCGCGGCCTGGAAGTGATCGAGTTCGCCTGCGGCATCCCCCATGTGCTGAAGGGGGAATACACCCACGGCGCCGGTCCCGGCATCGACGTCTATTCGATGCGCCAGCCGCTGGGCGTCGTCGCGGGCATCACCCCGTTCAACTTCCCGGCCATGATCCCGATGTGGATGTTCGGCGTCGCCATCGCGGTGGGCAACACCTTCATCCTCAAGCCCTCCGAGCGCGATCCTTCGGTGCCTGTCCGTCTGGCCGAGCTGATGATGGAGGCCGGCGCGCCCGCGGGCGTGCTGAACGTCGTCCACGGCGACAAGGTCGCGGTCGACGCCATCCTGGAGCATCCGCTGGTCCATGCCGTCAGCTTCGTCGGCTCGTCCGACATCGCTCACTATGTCTATCAGACCGGTGCGGCCAACCATAAGCGGGTCCAGGCCATGGGCGGGGCCAAGAACCACGGCATCGTCCTGCCCGACGCCGACATGGACCAGGTGATCAAGGACCTGTCCGGCGCCGCCTATGGCTCGGCCGGCGAACGCTGCATGGCCCTGCCGGTCGTGGTCCCGGTCGGCAAGAAGACCGCCGACGAACTCCGTGAACGGATGATCGCCGAAATCCCGACCATGCGGGTCGGCGTCTCGACCGACGCGGGCGCCCACTACGGCCCCGTCGTCACGGCCCAGCACAAGGCCCGGGTCGAGGGCTGGATCGAAAAGGGCGTCCAGGAAGGGGCCGAACTGGTCGTCGACGGCCGTGGCTTCTCCCTGCAGGGCCACGAGCGCGGCTATTTCATCGGCCCGTCGCTGTTCGACCACGTCACGCCCGAGATGGAATCCTACAAGGAAGAGATCTTCGGCCCCGTGCTGCAGATCGTCCGCGCCGCTTCGTTCGAGGAGGCCCTGTCGCTGCCGTCGAAGCACCAGTACGGCAATGGCGTCGCCATCTTCACCCAGAACGGCCGCGCGGCCCGCGACTTCGCCGCCCGGGTCAATGTCGGCATGGTGGGGATCAACGTCCCGATCCCTGTGCCGGTCGCCTATCACACCTTCGGCGGCTGGAAGCGCTCGGCCTTCGGCGACACCAACCAGCACGGCATGGAAGGCGTGAAATTCTGGACCAAGGTCAAGACCATCACCGCCCGCTGGCCGGACTCGGAGCTGGAACACGCGGACTCCAGCTTCGTCATCCCGACCATGGGTTAAATCCTCCCCCCCTCGGGGGAGGTGGCTCGAAGCGCAGCGAAGAGACGGAGGGGGCCAGCCGCGAGTTCGGTGTCCGGAGCCAGCCCCCCTCCACCGCTTCGCGGTCCCCCTCCCCCGATGGGGGAGGAATGAGGCGCGCGACCCAATTCGGTGTTAAGCATTACGCTCGCTGATATGCTGAAGCTGGAGCGCTCCCCCGCATGCGTCGCTTTCTGATCTGGTCCGCCCTGGCGGTGGTCATCGGCCTGGCCCTGGCCGGCGGAGGCTACTGGGCCTACTGGAATTTCTACGCCCGGTTCCAGCCGGTCACGATCACTCGCAACCAGGCGGAAATCCAGCGCCTGCTGGACGAGGCGTCGTGGGTGTCCGGCGGCGGCGGCGGCGAACCCCTCTACATCATCGGCTATCGCGACAGCGCCTCCACCCAGCGCTACGAGCGGGAAGAGACGGAGAAGCTGCGCGCCGGCGGCGTGGAGGCCCGCGTCGTCGTCTTCGCCCGCCCGGAGCGCGAGGGTCAGGTCCAGTCGACCCCCGCCGAACGGGCCACGGTGGCCGAGCTGTGGCTGAGCCGCGACTGGAGCCTCTATCAGCGCTGGACCGCCACCCCGTCACGCAACTGGACGGCGGCGGGCATTCCGGCGGCCGATGGCAACCTTGCCCGCTCCGCCGTGGTCGAGGCCAGCCGCCAGTTCGTCACCCGGCTGAACGCGCTGCTGCGCGATGCGGGCGCCCCGACCGGCTATCCCCTGGTGATCTGGCGCGACCGGGACGGGTTCATGAAGGCCTGCGCCTGCGCCGACAGCCGGTCCTGGGCCTTCATCCGGGATGATTTCGACGCGCCCGACGCCGTGGCTCCGGCCGGCGTCGCCGAGCCCGGCCCGGCCATCCCGCCGACCACGCCCGTGCCCGGCGACGGCACGCCTGAAGCCCTGCCCTATCCGACCCTGGGGCCGATCCCGCCCGCAGGTGAGGCCATACCGCCGGCTCAGCCGGGAACCGCGCCCGGGACGACCCAGCCGCGCCCGACGATACCGACCCAGCCAGCCCCTCCGCCTCAGCCGAGCCAGACCGAAGACACGACCTTCTTCTAGATCAGAACAGGCGTTTGCAGACACCGATCAGACGCTCGACGTCCTCGTCGGTCTGATAGAGGCCGAAGCCGAAGCGGATCGTGTCGTCGCGCACGTCGGTGACGACATTGGCCGCCAGCAGATCGGCGCGCCAGCGCTGGGCGTCCCTGTGCTTCAGGGCCAGGAATCGCGCGCGCGGACGATTGTCTCCCATGATCGGGTTCAGCACCTCGGCCTCGCCCAGGGCGCCGCATTCGCCCGCGGCCAGCGCCTGCGCGAACCGCGCCTGCAGCCGGTCGGCGTGGGCCGAGACATGGGCCGTGGTCAGCCCCTGTTCGTCCAGCATCCGCCGCACGCCGTTGAACCGGTACAGCGGAGTCGCATCGAACGTCGCGCCCCAGAACCGCCCCGCGTCGCCCCGGTACTGAACGCCCTCGGGCGGCCCCATCAGATTGCCAAACTCGGCGAACCAGCCGGTCGCCACAGGCCGCTCGCAGAAGCCGGCCGGCGCGTGCAGGAAGCCTGCGCCCTCGCCCGTCATGGCGTATTTGTAGCCGCCGCCAACGTAGAAGATCCTGTCCGCCACTGCCGACAGGTCCGTCGGCGTGGCCATGAAGCCATGATAGCTGTCGACGATCACCCACGGCCCTTCCGGTTTCGCCAGCGCCGCCAGGTCGTCGATGCAGCCAATAGCCTGGCCCGTCTTGAAGAAGACCTGGCTGACCACGATCACATCGTGACCGCCCGCCTGCGCCGCCGCCGTGAACCGCGCGTCGAAGGTGTCGAACGGCTCCAGCGGCACCCGCGCGACGACCGCATCGCCGCTCTCCTCCCAGCGCTCGGCCTGACGGCGGAAGGCGTGGAACTCGCCGTCCGTGGTCAGGATGCGGACAGGCTTCGTCTCCCAGCCGGAGAAGATGCGGATCAGGAAGTCGTGGGTGTTCGGCGCGAAGACCACTGTCTCCGGGTCCGGCAGACCCAGCTCCCTGGCGATATGTCTCTGTGCCTCCGGCACGACCTCGCCGAAGATCAGATCCCATTTCCGGTCGGCGAAATGGTTGGCCTCGACCCAGGCCCGCACCTGTCCGTCGAACGAGGCGTCCGGCCACAGGTGGTGGCTATGCGCCGCGAAATGCAGCCGTTCGGGATCGAGGGTGAGGGCGCGGGAGAAGAGGTGTTTGTAGGTCATCTCCCCTCTTCCCCCAGACCACGCCCGCGCTCAAGCAGCGAGCGACGGCGTCGCTCGCGTTAACGCCCTTAAACCAGCGCCCCGTGGCAGTGCTTGAACTTGCGGCCCGAGTGGCAGGGGCAGTCGGCGTTGCGGGGCGTGCGCTCCCAGCCGGCCGGCAGAAGCTCGACGGGCAGGCGCGAACGGGCGTCGCCGGTCAGCTGTCCCTCGGGGTTCTGGGCCAGTGGATCGGCCATCTCGTTGACGCCGGTGCCGGGGTTCAGGTGGATTTCCTGGAACTCGGGCATCTCCATCGGCGGCGGGGCCTCGAAGCGGAACTCCACCGTCATCAGCCAGCGCGTCACATTGTGGCGCAGCTCGTGCAGCAGGGTCTCGAACAGCGAGAAGGCCTCGGTCTTGTACTCGTTCAGCGGATCGCGCTGGCCGTAGCCGCGCAGGCCGATGACGCCGCGCAGGTGGTCCAGATGCACCAGGTGCTCGCGCCACTGCATGTCGATCATCTGCATCAGGAACTGCTTTTCCAGTCCCCTGGTCTGGGTCTCGCCCAGTTGCGCGAGTCGATCGGCGGCGCGCGCCTCGGCGGCGGCCTGGATACGCTCCTCGACCTCCTCGTTCGACACGCCTTCCTCGGCGGCCCAGTCGTGCAGCGGCAGGTCGAGACCGAGCGTGGACTTCACCTTCTCGTCAAGGCCGTCGATGTCCCACTGTTCGGCATAGGCCTTGGGCGGCATGAAGCGGTCGACCAGGTCGGTGACCACGTCGCGGCGGAACTCGCCGACCAGTTCCGACAGGTCTGTGGAGTCCATGAACTCCTGGCGCTGTTCGAACACGGCCTTGCGCTGGTCGTTCACGACGTCGTCGTATTTCAGCAGGTTCTTGCGGATGTCGTAGTTGCGGGTCTCGACGCGCTTCTGGGCGGTCTCGACGGCGCGGTTCAGCCACGGGTGGCTAATGGCCTCGCCCTCGGCCACGCCGAAGCTGCGCATGATCGCGTCCAGACGGTCGCCCGCGAAGATGCGCAGCAGGTCGTCCTCGCACGACAGGTAGAATTTCGACGTTCCGGGGTCGCCCTGACGGCCGGTCCGGCCGCGCAGCTGGTTGTCGATGCGGCGGCTTTCGTGGCGCTCGGTGCCGAGGACGAACAGGCCGCCGGCGTCCAGGGCGATCTTCTTCTGGACGGCGATGTCGGCCTTCAGCCGGGCCTCCTCGACCTTGAGCATCTCCGGCGTCACCTCGACGGCCAGGTTACGCTGGTCGAGACGGTATTTCTCGAGACGCATCTCGAGGTTGCCCCCCAGCTGGATGTCGGTGCCGCGACCGGCCATGTTGGTGGCGATGGTGACCGCGCCCGGCAGGCCGGCGTCGGCCACGATGAAGGCCTCCTGCTCGTGCTGGCGGGCGTTCAGGACGTTGTGCGGGATGCCCTTGAACTTGGTCTCGTATTTGATGTCGTAGGCGGCGTCGCCGACCTTGGCGGCCTCCTTGTCCTTGCCGACGAATTCCTTCTTCAGCGTGCGCGAGATCTCGACCTTGTGCTCGTATTTGTCGAGCAGGGCCGAGAGCTGTTCGGACTTCTCGATCGAGACCGTGCCGACCAGGATCGGCTGGCCGCGCTCGCGGCAGTCGGCGATCTGCTGGGCGATGGCCAGGTTCTTCTCGGCATAGGTCCGGTAGACCTCGTCGTCATAGTCGATGCGCAGGACCGGGCGGTTGGTCGGCACTTCCAGGACGTCCATCTTGTAGATGTCGAGGAATTCCTGGGCCTCGGTCGCCGCCGTGCCGGTCATGCCGGACAGCTTCTCGTAGAGCCGGAAATAGTTCTGGATCGTCACCGAGGCCAGGGTCTGGTTCTCGGGCATGATCTTGACGTCCTCCTTGGCCTCGATGGCCTGGTGGAGGCCCTCGGACAGGCGGCGTCCGGTCATCATCCGGCCGGTGAACTCATCGATCAGGACGACCTCGCCAGCCTTGATGATGTAGTCCTTGTCCTTCTGGTACAGGGTGTTGGCGCGCAGGGCCTGGTTGACGTGATGCACCAGGCTGATGTTGGCCGCGTCGTACAGGCCCGTCGTGTCCTCGGCGAAATGGCCGCCGGCTTCCAGCAGCAGCTCGACCTGTTCGGAGCCCTCTTCGGTCAGCAGGGCCTGACGCTGCTTCTCGTCGAGGTCGAAGGTCGAGGTGTCCTTGATCAGCTCTTTGATCAGGGTGTCGCAGATCTTGTAGAGGTCCGACCGGTCCTCGGTCGGGCCCGAGATGATCAGGGGCGTGCGCGCCTCGTCGATCAGGATGGAGTCGACCTCGTCGACGATGGCGAAATGATGCGGACGCTGCACCATCTCCTTGCGGTCATAGACCAGGTTGTCGCGCAGATAGTCGAAACCGAATTCGTTGTTGGTGCCGTAGGTAATGTCGGCGGCGTAGGAGGCCTGACGCTGACCGGACGACAGACCGTTGACGATGACGCCCACTTCCAGGCCCAGGAAGCGATAGACGCGCCCCATCCACTCGGCGTCGCGGCGGGCCAGATAGTCGTTCACGGTGATGACGTGGACGCCCTTGCCGGACAGGGCGTTCAGATACACCGGGGCCACGGCGACCAGGGTCTTGCCCTCGCCCGTGCGCATCTCGGCGATGCCGCCGTCGTGCAGAATCATGCCGCCGGTCAGCTGCACGTCGTACTGGCGCTGGCCCAGGACACGTTTGGAGGCTTCGCGCGACACGGCGAAGGCCTCGTTCATGATCTTGTCCAGCGTCTCGCCGGCCGCGACCCGATCCTTGAAGGTCTGCGTCATCATCCGCAGCTCGTCGTCGGACAGGGCGGCGAATTTCGGCTCCAGATCGTTGATCTTCTGGACCCGGCTCATGAAGTCCTTGACCTTGCGGTCGTTGGAAGAGCCGAAAAATTTCTTGGCGAAGCCGAGCATGGGCGATCCGGTGGCGATCGAGCGGTCTAGAGCTCTGGAATTTGCCCATGAGGGGCGGCGATGAGACGCCGCGAGAGGGGCTGCCGGGCAAGGCGGCGAAACACGCCGCGCATACGATCGAAAACCCCTCGACTTGGGCGCAGGCGGGACTTAAGCACCGGCCATACCCCTGTCAACGCGAGGGGCTTTGCGGCCCGGCGTTTGGACCCCTTCACGCGGGACGGAGCGTCCGATGCGACATTCGCGCAACCCTTTGGTTTTCCTCGGCCTCGCCCTGGTCCTGACGTTGGCGGCCTGCGGGCGCGGCGGGGGCGACGATCGCGCGCCGGAACCGGGCGACCGGGCGGTGGCCAAGGTGCAGGACCAGACCATCTGGGCCTCCGACGTCAAGCGCGAGGCGGTGGCCCAGGGTCTGGTCGGCGAGGGTGAGCCCCTTGACGTCACCTCGGACCTGTTCCGCCGGGTGCTGGACGAGGTCATCGACCAGAAGCTGCTGGCCCGCGAGGCCGAACGCCGCGGCCTGGACAACTCCGCCCTGGCCCAGCGCCGGCTGGAGGCGACCCGCGAGCGCATCCTCGGCGACATGCTGGTGGAGAACGTCGTCAACGGCGCCATCTCGGACCAGGCCGTCCAGACCCTCTACCAGGAGCAGCTTCGCCTCGCCCGCACCTCGGAGGAGATCCGCGTCCGCCTGATCCTGTCGCGGACGAAGCCCGAGGCGGACGCCGTCATCGGCATCCTGGGCCAGGGCTCCAGCTTTGAGGCCGTCGCCCAGGAACGCTCCATCGATGAGGCGACCCGGTTCTCCGGCGGCGACCTCGGCTATTCCACCGCCGACGTCATGCCCCAGGCCTATGCCAACGCTCTGCGTGACGCCGCCGCCGGCTCGACCGTGGGCCCGTTCCAGACCGAGGGCGGCTGGGCTGTCCTGCGGGTCGAGGATCGGCGCCGCGAGAGCCCGCCGACGCTCGATCAGGCCCGGCCCCAGATCGTTCGTTACCTGACCTATGAAGGCGTGCGTCAGTTGCTTGAGGAACTGCGCGGCAAGGCGAAGGTCGACGTGCTGCTGGCCGCCGAGAGCGGCGCGCCCCAGGAACCGGCCTCCGCCGCGCCTGCAGCTGGTCCGACCCCGACGGCCCCGACCGCTACGGCCCCGGCGCCCGCGGTCGCGCCGGTCGCGACGCCCACGCCCGCCGCCCCGTCCACAGCGACCCCTGCGAAAGCCGCCGCCCGGTGAGCAACGACGCGAAGAAGCCCGGCTCGACCGGCAAGGCCATCGAGCACGCCATCGAAAAGGCCCTCGACCCGCTGGCCTCGGCCATCAAGCGCGCTACCCAGCCGCAGCCGGTCACGACGCCGCCCGCCGCCCCCGGCAAACCCGGCCTCACAATCTCGCCGCTGGCCGTGCCCTTCCCGGCCATTCCGCCCATCGGCGGGGTCGAGATCACCACCGCCCGCGCGGGCTTCTACAAGCATGAGCGCGACGACCTGACGATCTTCCGTTTCGCCCGCGGCACGACCTGCGCCGGCGTCTTCACCCGCCACAAGGTCGGCTCGGCTCCGGTGGACTGGTGCCGTCGACAACTCGACGCGCCCGGAGGCGGGCTCGACGTCCGGGCCCTGGTGGTCAACGCCGGCTGCGCCAACGCCTTCACCGGCAAGGCCGGAGCCGACGCCGCCCGCCGTACGGCCTCCGAGGTCGCCAAGCGGTTCGGCTGCCGCCAGCGCGACGTCATGCTGGCCTCGACCGGCGTGATCGGCGTCCTGCTGGACGACAAGAAAATCGCCGCCCGGCTGCAGGAGGTCGAGACGAAGCTCGATTCCGACGTCCCGCCCACGGCGCAGTGGGCCGCCGCCGGTCGCGGCATCATGACCACGGACACCTTCCCCAAGGGATCCTATGCCGAGGCGACCATCGACGGCTTCAAGGTCCGCATCGCCGGCATCGCCAAGGGCTCGGGCATGATCGCGCCCGACATGGCGACCATGCTGGGCTTCATCGTCACCGACGCCAGCATCCACCCGACCGTGCTGCGGGCGCTTCTGGGCCTGCACGTCCGCACGACCTTCAACAGCGTCACCGTCGACGGCGACACCTCGACCAACGACACCTGCCTGCTGTTCGCCACCGGGGCCTCGGGCGCGCCGCGCATCGGCCGCGTCGGCGACCGCCGCCTGAAGGACTTCTCGGCCGCCCTCGACAAGGTCATGCTCGACCTCGCCCACCAGCTGGTCCGGGACGGCGAGGGGGCGACCAAATTCGTCCGCGTCACCGTTGACGGCGCGGCCTCGCCCGCCTCGGCCCGCAAGCTCGCCAAGTCGATCGCCGACAGCCCCCTGGTCAAGACGGCCATTGCCGGCGAGGACGCCAACTGGGGCCGGGTCGTCATGGCCGTCGGCAAGACCGACGAGCCGGTCGACCGCGACCACCTCGCCATCCGCTTCGGCCCCCATGTCGCCGCGGTCGACGGCGCGGTCTCCCCGACCTACGACGAGGCGAAGATGAGCGCCTATATGAAGAACGCCGAGATCGACATCAGCGTCGACGTCGGTTCAGGCCGCGCCTCCGCCACCGTCTGGACCTGCGACCTGACCAAGGGCTACATCGAGATCAACGGCGACTACCGCAGCTGACCGCGGCTCATTCCTCCCCGATGGGGGGAGGAATCGTCCAGCTACTGCGGTGTCTGGGGCCTGACGCCCTGGGTCTGGGGCACATAGAGGCCGGTGACGGCCCGCGTGATGAAGCCGCCCGGCTGGTTGCGGGGGCCGAAACGTTCGCAGGGATCGGGCGTGGCGATGTCGCGCACCTTGCGATCCCTGGGCGCGAAACTGTCGCCGACCTGGTCTCCGAACAATTCAGCGAACTGCAGCGCGTCACCGACCCGCGACAGGGACGGCGTGTCCATGCCCACGACATTGGCCGAGCGGGCCCAGGCCAGGGCCGCGACCTGGGTCCCGCCGACAGCGATCAGCTCGGCCTCGGCGGCAAGGGTTCCGGTCGTGCCGGGCGCACGCACGCCGATCGGGCCGGGAATGAAGAAGTTGGCGACCGCCGCCGCGCCGGAACCCGTCGGCTCGGTCGGAACGATCCGCGTGACGGCGGCGCGGACGCGCGCGGCGTCAGGGGCGGGAGCAGGCACGACGGTGAAGCGCTCGCTGACCTCGTAGCAGACCTGACGATCCACCTCGCCCAGCACCATCGCCACGTCGGCCGGAGCGATGCCGTCAGCCGCGCCGGCGGTCAGCACCGAGGGCTCGACGAAGACGCGTTCGATGGCCTGCGCCGCCGTGTCGTCGCGGCGGTCCCTGACCGAGACGCGCAGCGTGCCCTCCTTGGTCTGCAGGCCATCGTAGCTCTGCAAAAAGCCGCCGTTGGCCGCAGGGGCCGTCTGGCAGGCGGCGAGGGCAAACGCGCCGGCCAGAATCACGGGCGCGGTTCGAAGAAGGCGATGGGTCATGGTGCGTATCCGCAGAGGAGTTGGCGGCTTAACACCGCAGCGACTGAAAAGATCACCGGCCGATTGTCGCTGGAGCGTTCGGCGGTCAAAGGGACTCAAAGGAGCGCGGACCTCCAGGTCCGCTCTTTGCGCCGCCGAAGAGCGGGCCTGGAGGTCCGCGCTCCAAGGGCGCCGAAACTCACCCGTCGAACGCTCTAGGAGAGGCGCCGCGCTTTGGCGCGAACGGCGGTGTTGGCTGGCGCATTGGCGGTATCGGCGGTTCACGTCGCCAAAAGATTGCCGTTCACCGCCACTCGATTTTCGCCATGAGATTGCAGTTTCGGCCTCGCCGCGATTCTGCGGTCATTGCAGGAGCGCTCAGGCTGCCGCCTGCTCGGCCTTCCTGAGCGTCGACGCCCGGACCTTTTCGCTTTCGGACTTCAGCTGGCCGCAGGCGGCGAGGATGTCGCGGCCGCGAGGGGTGCGGATGGGCGAGGCGTAGCCGGCCTTGTTGAGGATGGCCGCGAACCGTTCGATCGTCTTCCAGTCCGAGCATTCATAGTCTGTGCCCGGCCAGGGGTTGAACGGGATCAGATTGACCTTGGCCGGAATGCCCTCGATCAGCTTCAACAGGGCGCGGGCCTCGTCGGGGCTGTCATTGACGCCCTTCAGCATCACATATTCGAACGTCACGCGCCGTGCGTTGGAGAGACCCGGATAGGCGCGGATGCCGGCCATCAGAGCTTCGAGATTGTATTTCTTGTTCAGCGGCACCAGCACGTCGCGCAGGGCGTCGTTGGTCGCGTGCAGGCTGATCGCCAGCATGGCCTGGGTGCGGGTTCCGAGCGGGTCGAGCTGGGGCACGACGCCCGAGGTCGAGACCGTGATCCGGCGGCGCGACAGGGCGATGCCTTCGTTGTCGGAAATGATGTCGATCGCGTCGGCGACGTGGTCGAGATTATACAGCGGCTCGCCCATGCCCATGAAGACGATGTTCGACAGACGGCGGTCTTCCTTGGGCGACGGCCATTCGTTCAGGTCGTCACGGGCGACCTGGACCTGGGCCACGATCTCGGCGGCGGTCAGGTTGCGCACCAGCGCCTGGGTGCCCGTGTGGCAGAAGGTGCAGTTCAGGGTGCAGCCGACCTGGGACGAGACGCACAGGGCGCCGGCGCGACCGACGTCGGGGATGTAGACCGTCTCGATCTCGATGCCCGGCGCCGTGCGGATCAGCCATTTGCGCGTGCCGTCGGCGGAGACCTGACGCTCGACAATCTCGGGGCGGGCCAGGGTGAAGGCGCCGGACATGGCCTCCTGGGCGGTGCGGGCGATGTTGGTCATCGCCGTGAAGTCGGTGACGCCATAGTGATGGATCCAGCTCCACACCTGGGACGCGCGCATCTTCGCCTTCTCGGGCGGGCAGATGTCGGCATCGATCAGCGCCTCGCGCAGGCCCGCGCGCGTCAGACCTGAGAGGTTGACGGGGGCCGGTTTGGCCGGGGCAGAAGTGCGCGACAGGTCGAGCGTAACGCTCACGGGCGGTGATCCTGGGTGAAGGGGAACGCCCCCTATAGCACGGATCGGGCTGGATTTAAGGCCAGCGCCGGTCGGTCAGAGGATGAACCGGCTCAGATCCGCGTTCTTCGACAGGTCTCCGACCTTGTCGCGCACTGCGTCGCCGTCGAAGACCAGCGTCTGGCCCGACAGGTCCGAGGCCTTGAACGAGGTCTCCTCCAGCACCCGCTCGATCACGGTCACCAGCCTCCGCGCCCCGATGTTCTCGACCGCCCCGTTCGCCGCCACCGCCGCATCCGCCATGGCTTCGACCGCGTCCGGGGTGAAGGTCAGGGTCACGTCCTCGGTGGCCAGCAGGGCCTGGTTCTGACGGATCAGGTTGGCCTCGGGCTCGGTCAGGATGCGCACGAAGTCGTCGCGGGTCAGGGCCTTGAGTTCGACCCGGATCGGCAGGCGGCCCTGAAGCTCGGGCAACAGGTCCGAGGGCTTGGCGACATGGAAGGCGCCCGAGGCGATGAACAGGACGTGGTCCGACTTCACCGGTCCGTATTTGGTCGAGACTGTGGTGCCCTCGATCAGGGGCAACAGGTCGCGCTGCACGCCTTCGCGGCTGACGTCGGCGCCGCCGCGATCCTGACGACCGGCGACCTTGTCGATCTCGTCGATGAAGACGATGCCCTCGTTCTCGGCCAGCAGCAGGGCGTCGCGGTTCAGGCTGTCCTGATCCAGCAGCTTGTCGCTCTCCTCCGCCACCAGCGGGGCGACCGCGTCCTTGACCGTGGTGCGGACAGATTTCGTGCGCCCGCCGCCGAGCTTGCCCAGCATGTCCGAAAGGTTGAGCAGTCCGACGTTGCCGCCGCCGCCGACATCCAGTCCCTGGATCGGGGACGAGGTGTCGGCCAGCTGGATCTCGATCTCCTTGTCGTCCATATCGCCGGCGCGCAGCTTCTTGCGGAAACTGTCGCGCGTCGCGGGCTGGGCGCCCGGTCCGACCAGGCCGTCGAGAATCCGCTCCTCGGCCGCGGCCTCGGCCTTGGCGCGGACGCCGGTGCGGCGTGTCTCCCGCACCATGACCAGGGCGGCCTCGACCAGGTCGCGCATGATCTGGTCGACGTCGCGGCCGACATAGCCGACCTCGGTGAACTTGGTCGCCTCGACCTTCAGGAAGGGCGAGCCGGCGAGGCGGGCCAGGCGACGTGCGATCTCGGTCTTGCCGACCCCGGTCGGGCCGATCATCAGGATGTTCTTGGGCGTGACCTCGTCGCGCAGGTCGTCGGGCACGCGCTTCCTGCGCCAGCGGTTCCTCAGGGCCACGGCGACGGCGCGCTTGGCGTCGTGCTGGCCAACGATGAAACGGTCGAGTTCGGAGACGATTTCGCGGGGAGACAGATCGGTCATGGTCCGCAGATAGTCTCTGTCAGCCCGCAGCGGGAGGGGGCGGAGGCGGCGGATCCGCCAGGATCTGGGCGAACACCAGCACCCAGCCCATCGAGCGCTTCTGCCACAGGTGGACGTAGTGGCCGGCGAGCGGAGTTTCGTCGCGGGTCCACAGGGCGCGACCATAGGTCCAGACCATGTCGCCGGCAGCCGACGATCCGCCGCCGAACGGGGCGCTGAACTCGAAACGGCGCGGCCAGGCGTCGAGCGCGGCGGGGAAGGCCCCGACGCCGATCGCTGGAGGCAGGGGGGCGACATAGAGGCGGCCGTCATGGGCCAGCAGGGCCAGGTGGGCCTCTTTCTGATCGCGCGTTGCGGCGGCGGCCAGCACGGCCTCGACGGCGCGCACCTCGGACATCGCGGCATCCGGGCTGAACGATTCCTGGATGGAGGTGGGCAGCAGCAGGGGTTCGGTCCCGGGGCCGGGAACGTCGGCGGCGCTCGCAGCGACCCCGCCGTCATAGACCCATTTCCACGAGCCGTCGGCCTGGCGCTTCCAGATCGTGAAGTAGTGGCCGGTGCGTGCGCCGCCGACCTCGACCCCGCCGGTGGTGAAGCCCAGGTCGCCGGACTTCGAAATCCCCGCCCAGTTCGGCCACCAGACCAGGGACGGCGCGGCCGGATCGAAGACGGCGGCGGGGTCGAGAATGTCGTGCGCCAGTCGCGGCGCTCCGCCGGCGATCATGACCGCGTCGTCGGTCGACCACTTCAGGAAGGAGCCGTCGACGCCCATGGTCAGGCCGTCGGCCGCGAAGGCGCGCTCGGCCGCCACGATGGCCGAGGCCTCGGCCGGCTGGGCCGTGACCGGGCGGGCGAAGGCCAACAGCAGGGTGACGAGAACGATCAGACGAGGCATGGGAACTCCAGCCTTCAGTCATGCCGGGATCGGCGTGGATGTCCCGTTAAATCGCGGAAACCCCGGGGCGCGCGTGCCTGACGATTCCTGATCGGGGTCCTGAGCGGGCTTCATTCCTGGTCGCTATCGTTCGACGCGCCCCCCGGTCCGATCTCTGATCGGCCGGAGGACAGGCTCTGCCTCGCTGCTTGAGCGAGGCTAGAGCCGCTCCACCGTCAGATTGCCGTTGGTGTAGACGCAGATGTCGGCGGCGATGGCCATGGCCCGGCGCGCGACCGCCTCTGCGTCGAGGTCGGTGTTGTCGATCAGGGCCCGAGCGGCTGCGAGGGCGTAGTTGCCGCCTGAGCCGACGGCGGCGACGCCGTATTCCGGCTCCAGCACATCGCCGACGCCGGTGACCGTGAAGATGGCGTCCTTGTCGGCGACCAGCAGCATGGCCTCGAGCCGGCGCAGGTAGCGGTCGGTGCGCCAGTCCTTGGCCAGGTCGACGCAGGCGCGGGCCAGTTGATCCGGATACTGCTCCAGCTTGGCTTCCAGCCGCTCGATCAGGGTGAAGGCGTCAGCCGTGGCGCCCGCGAAGCCGGCGAGCACCCGGCCGCCCGCCAAGGTGCGGACCTTGCGCGCCGCGCCCTTGACGATCGTGGCCCCCATCGAGACCTGGCCGTCACCGGCGATGACGGTTTTGCCGTCCTTTCGTACCGCCAGGATGGTCGTGCCGTGCCAGTCGGGAAAGCTGTCGGAGGTCTTGGTCATCCCGACCAGATGGCGACCGAAATGCGTCGGGGCAAGATGAAATCCCTGCAAAAACAGCGTTCGGAATTAGCCATATTTCTAGCCATGTAACGGGTTACAACGGCATGATCAGGCCCCAAACAAACAAGAACGAGGCTAAGCTTTGCTATACCGTGCGATCATTGCCGCCGAAACCGTCGGATCGACTGGTGTGTCGACCCTGTCGCTCGCGCAAATTCTCGGCATCTCAGAGCGCAACAATCGTCGCGATGACATCACCAGCGGCCTCATGTTCCTTGATGGCTGGTGCCTGATGGGCATGGAGGGACATCGCGTCGATGTCGACCGGTTGCTGCGGCGCCTGACGGAGGATCGCCGCATGAAAGGCCTGCGGGTCCTGGTCGACAAGCCGATCGCCGCGCGGTCTTTCTGCGAGCCGATGACCCTGTGCGACGACCCCCGCGCCATGATCGGCGCCGTCGGCCTCGCCGATCTGGCCGGGATCACCGGCTATCAGGCCGAGAAGATCGTGGGACTGAAACTGGCTGCGTGACGCCGAAGCCTCTCGCGCTTACTTGAGGCGCATGAGTTTCTCCCCCGAAGAGGTCGAACGCTACGCCCGCCACCTGGTCCTGTCGGAAGTCGGCGGCCCGGGCCAACAGAGGCTGAAGGCCGCGACCGTGGTCCTCGTAGGTGCGGGCGGGGTGGGCTCACCGGCGGCGCTCTATCTCGCGGCCGCGGGGGTCGGAGCGCTGCGTATCATCGACGGCGACACCGTCTCCCTGTCCAACCTGCAGCGCCAGATCCTGTTCAACACGGCCGATATCGACCGGCCGAAAGTCGAGGCGGCGGCCGGCCGGCTGGAGGCGATCAACCCCCATGTCCGCGTCGAGACGCTGAATCATCGGCTGACAGCGGAGAACGCTGCCTCGGTAATCGCCGGAGCGGATGTGGTGCTGGACGGCGCCGACGATTTCGAGACCCGCTATCGGGTCAACGCAGCCTGCGTGGCGGCAGGGGTTCCGCTCGTGTCCGGGGCGCTTGGCCGCTGGACCGGTCAGGTCGGCGTTTTCGCCGGCAAGCCCTGCTACCGCTGCCTGGTGCCCGAAACCCCGCCGGACGCCGACACCTGCGCGCGGGTTGGTGTCGTGGGCGCTCTGGCCGGGGTGATCGGAGCGATGGCGGCGCTGGAGGCGATCAAGCTCATCACCGGGGCGGGCGAGCCGCTGACCGGGCGGTTGTTGCTCTACGATGGGCTCGCGGCCACCAGCCGGACGGTGAAGGTCACGGCCGATCCGGGGTGTCCGGTGTGCGGCCATCCTCCCCCATCGGGGGAGGTGGCGCGGAGCGGCTTCGCGACGTGACGGAGGGGGCTAACCTCAGACACGGCGTCTGCGGTGAGCCCCCTCCACCACTTCGTGGTCCCCCTCCCCCGATGGGGGAGGAATACTACTCAGGCCGCGCGCGCTTCTTGCGGAACGACGGGTTCAGGATCTGCTTGCGCAGGCGGATCGACTTGGGCGTGACCTCGACCAGTTCGTCGTCGCCGATGTAGGCGATCGCCTGTTCCAGCGACATCTGGCGGGGCGGGGTCAGGCGCACGGCCTCGTCCTTGCCCGAGGCCCGGACGTTGGTCAGTTGCTTGCCCTTGATCGGGTTGACGTCGAGGTCGTCCCAGCGGGCGTTCTCGCCGATGATCATGCCTTCATAGGTCTTCTCGCCGGCGCCGACGAACATGACGCCCCGGTCTTCGAGGTTCCACAGGGCGAAGGCGGCGGTGTCGCCGTCCGAGTTGGAGACCAGAACGCCCTTCAGGCGGCCGGCGATCTCGCCCTTGTAGCCTTCATAGTGGCTGAAGACGCGGTTCAGCACGCCCGAACCGCGCGTGTCGGTCAGGAACTCGCCCTGATAGCCGATGAGCGAGCGTGACGGGGCCTTGAGGCTGATGCGGGTCTTGCCGGCGCCCGAGGGACCCATGTCGGTCATTTCGGCCTTGCGGGCCGACAGCTTCTCGATGACGACGCCCGAGAACTCGTCGTCGACATCGATCATGACGTCTTCGATCGGCTCCATCTTCTCGCCGTTCGGGCCCTCCTGGAACACCACGCGCGGACGCGAGATCGAGACCTCGAAGCCTTCGCGGCGCATGTTCTCGATCAGCACGCCCAGCTGCAGTTCGCCACGACCGGCCACTTCGTAGGCGTCGCCGCCTTCGCTGGTCGTCACGCGGATGGCGACATTGGCTTCGGCTTCCTTCAGCAGGCGGTCGCGGATGACGCGCGACTGGACCTTGTCGCCCTCGCGACCGGCCAGCGGGCTGTCATTGACCGAGACGGTCATGGAGATGGTCGGCGGATCGATCGGCTGGGCGGGAAGCGCATCGGTGACTTCCATGGCGCACAGGGTGTCGGCCACGGTGGCCTTGGACATGCCGGCGATAGCGACGATGTCGCCCGCTTCCGCGCCCTCCTCGACGGCCTGGCGCTTCAGGCCGCGGAAGGCCAGCACCTTGGTAATGCGGCCGCGTTCGATTTCCTTGCCGTCACGGTCGAGGGCGTGGATGGCCATGCCGGGAACGGCCTTGCCGCTCTCGATACGGCCGGTGAGCAGACGGCCCAGGAACGGATCGGACTCGATCAGCACGTTCAGGATCTGGAACGGCTTGTCCTTGTTCTCGGCGACCTTGGGCGGCGGGACGTGCTCGACGATCAGGTCGAACAGCGGGGCCAGGTTATCGTTGGGGACATTCATGTCCATCGTCGCCCAGCCGTTCCGGCCCGAGGCGTAGATGTGCGGGAAGTCCAGCTGCTCGTCGGTCGCGCCGATGGCGGCGAACAGGTCGAAGGCTTCATTGTGGACGCGGTCCGGGTCGGCGTGGGCGCGGTCGACCTTGTTGATGCACAGGATCGGACGCAGGCCCATCTTCAGCGCCTTGGTCAGCACGAACTTGGTCTGGGGCATCACGCCCTCTTCAGCGTCGACCAGGATGACGCAGCCGTCCACCATGCCCAGGATGCGCTCCACCTCGCCGCCGAAGTCGGCGTGACCCGGGGTGTCGATGATGTTGATGCGCGTGTCGCCCGCCTTGCCGTGCCAGAGCACCGAGGTGCACTTGGCCAGGATGGTGATGCCGCGTTCCTTCTCCTGGTCGTTGGAGTCCATCGCGCGTTCGGTCTGGGCCTCATTGGCTCGGAAGACGCCGGACTGGGCCAGGAGTTGGTCCACCAGGGTCGTTTTGCCGTGGTCGACGTGTGCGATGATGGCGACGTTGCGAAGGTTCATTCTGTTTCAATGCGAATAGGCGGCCGACAATGCGGTGGCCGCTCGTTAGAGGCGTCATGCGGGGAGCGCGCGCCTCTTACAGCTTGGGCGGCCGAAACGCCATAGCGGGTCAAGATGGCGACCGTTTGACAAGCTTCGGGTCGGGGAGCAGCGTTTGGACCTGACTCTGGAGTGGGCGGATGAAACGTTTGATCGTGGCGGGGGCCGTGGCCCTGATGTGCGCCGGCGGTGCGGCGGGGGCTCAGGAGGACGCAATGTCTCCAGCCGAGATCGTCGCGGCGCGTCAAGCGTCCCTGATGATGTCCGGCGTGACCATGGGCGCGATCAAGGCGGCGCTCGACGCCGGGGCTCCGGCCCAGTCGATGGGCTTCAGTTCGGGCGCCCTGACCCGCTGGGCGCGCGCCTTGCCCGGAATGTTCCCGGCCGGCACCGGTTCGGACGCGCTCGGCGCCGCGACCAAGGCCAAACCCGAGATATGGACCGACCGCGCGGGCTTCGAGGCCAGGGCCGGCGACTACGCCGCCGCCGCCGCCCGTCTCCAGGAACTGATCGCCGCCGGCGATACGGCCGGAGCCCAGGCCCAGTTCATGGTCGTGCGGGCCTCGTGCCAGTCCTGCCACGACGCCTACAGGTCGTAGGACAGGGATCGTGTCCGGCTGGAAGAAGGGGCGGGGCGCGCTCGGCCCCATGGCACCGCTGATCGGGGCGTGGATCACGACGGGCGCGGGCGAGGGCTCGACCCCGGCCCACGGAATGTCGTGCAGTCGCGCCTTCACCGCCTTCGGCAAGGACTGGATCCGTCTGGAGGCGGAATGGCGGATGGGCGACCGCCCGCCCTATCGCGAGGTCGCCCTGTTCGGAAAGGGCGAGGATGGGACACTGGCGTTCCACTCCTTCACCAACGACGGCAAGCGGTCGACCGGGCGGCTGACGGATGGGACCGACGTCCATCCGGACGCGATCGCCTTCGAGGCCCAGATGAAGGCCGGGCTGGCGCGCATGGTCTACTGGCCGCGTGACGACGGCGAACCCGGATTCCATTTCACGGTCGAAAGTCGGGTCAAGACCGGCTGGAAGCGGTTCCTGACACAGGCTTTCGCGACTGAGGTCTAACTCAGACCCTGGCCGCCCGGCCGCGCACCCAGGCGTAGAGGGCGACGATCAGGACCGCGAAAACCGCGATCCCTGACAGCATCGCCGGCCAGGTCGAGCCTTCCGGCAGCATGGCGAAGGGGGCGTCATTGCCGGTGCCGACGATGACCCCGGCAGTCATGACCAGGAACAGGCTCTCGCCCACGATCAGGCCCGAGGCCAGCAGGACGCCCATGCGGCGACCGACGTCGGCGAAGCGGGTGGTCTTGATGGACTTGTCGTAGATCCAGCCGCCGACGGCGCCGATGACCAGCATCGTGGTCACCGCGGCCGGCAGGTAGAAGCCGATGCCGACGGCCAGGGGCGGCAGCTTGACCCTGCCCTTGGTCGAAGCGTTCAGCACCGCGTCCAGCACGATGATGACCACGCCGATCACCGCGCCGATGCCGATCAGGTCCCAGCGCAGGTCGCCGCCGATGACGCCGCGCGCCAGGGCCGAGATCAGGGTGGCCTGCGGGGCCGCCAGCGGCTCGTCAGCGATGCCGGCGGGTCCGCCCTCGAAGCCGAAGGCCTTGTTCAGCAGGTTGAGGATCAGGGGGATGACGATGGCTCCGGCGATGACGCCGACGATCAGGGCCGTCTGCTGACGCCAGGGCGTGGCCTGGACCAGCTGGCCGGTCTTGAGGTCCTGAAGGTTGTCGTTGGCGATCACGGCGACGGCGAAGACGACCGCTGTCACGATCAGGGCGAAGGCCACGACCGACGGATCGGCGGGCAGGCCGGCGATGGCCAGCACGCCCAGCATCAGCACGGAGGCGATGACGATAGCGAGGATGCCGACGCCCGACACCGGGCTGTTGGAGGATCCGATCAGCCCGGCCATGTAGCCGCAGATGGCGGCCACGGCGAAACCGATCAGCACGACATAGATGAGCCCGCCGGCGACCAGCAGGACGGTCGAACTCGCCAGGGTCGGATTGCCCTGGGCGAACCAGGCCAGGATGCCGCCGATGCCGATGAGACAGGCGACCGAAAGGCCGGCGACGATATTGATCGGAATGTCCTGTTCCGTGCGGTCCAGAACCTCGCCGGCGTTGCGGCGGCGGTTGGCGGCGAGCGCCGAGGTCAGGCCGCCGACCAGCGGACCGGCCAGTTTTATCAGGGTCCAGATGGCGGCGACGCCGATGACGCCCGCGCCCATGAAGCGGACCTCATTGCGCCAGACCGTCACGGCCAGCTCCTCGGGAGAAGCGCCGACAGGCACGGTCGAGGCGATCGAGGCGATGCCGTGCGACGACAGCCAGGCGATGAAATCGGGCGACGTCATGACCGGCACGAAGATGAACCAGGCCACGATCAGGCCGAACAGCTGGGCCAGGCCCACGGTCAGGCCGATCAGGTGGCCGGCGCCCAGCAGGGCGAACTGCATGCCGAAGCCGAGACCTGTGGCCCCGCCGCCCAGCGCCGCCGGCATCTTGATGAACCTGGCGGCTTCGCCTGCAAAGACCCGGCCGGCGACCAGCAGGGCATAGCCCGCAGAGACGATCGCACCGGTGCTGACGACCAGCAGGCCGGCCTTGTTCTCGCGCACGGCGCTGTCGGTCTGTTCGGCTCCGCGCGAGCCGACGGTCAGGACCTCGGCGGCGGCGACGCCCTCGGGATAGGGCAGGCCGGCCTCGACCACGAGGGCGCGGCGCAGGGGGATGGAGAAGGTGACGCCCAGGACGCCGCCGAAGACGCAGATCAGCACCGATTCCCAGAACGGGAACTCCAGCCACCAGCCGACCATGACCAGGCCGGGCAGGACGAAGATGATCGAGCTCATGGCTCCGCCGACCGAGGCCACGGTCTGGACGGTCATGTTCTCCCATATGGTGGAGGTCTTGAACGCCCGCAGGATGGCCATGGAGATGACCGCCGCCGGGATGGCCGAGGCGAAGGTCAGCCCGACCTTCAGGCCCAGATAGGTATTGGCTGCGGTGAACACGACCGCCAGCAGACAGCCGAGGATCAGGGCGCGCACAGTGAGTTCGACGCGCTTTGTGGCCCCGGCAACGGGGGCGGCGGCGGGCGTATCGGTCATCGGGCGGTCCCCTCGAAGAAGCCGCAGACCTAAGCCGGAAATGGCGCCGCTAGCAACGCTGCGGCGCCGAAGAGGTATCGCCTAGCGCTGCACCCACTGGCCCGAGGCGTTGCGGTACCACTGCCCCGTCGCGATGCGCGGCAGGAGCTGGCTCTCGAACATCCGGGCGGCGGCGACCTCGGTGGAGGTGCCGACATCTGCGGCGCTGGCGGCGTAGACCTGGCGGCGGGCGTTGTTGGTGACGGTGATGGCGCTCCGGAGCTCCGGATCGGCGGTGGTGCGGATGCCGAGGTAGCCGTCGGCCTGTTCGCCGACGACGCCTTCAACCTTGGCCGCATCGATGAGCGACTTCTGGGCCGGGGTCTGTGCGAGGGCGGCCCCCGCGGCAACGCCCAGGGCGACGACGGCGGCGCCCATGACGAAGAATTTTCGGAAGGTCATGGAGAAGCTCTTTTCCATCAGAACAGATTGGGATTTTCGGCCAGCAGGTCCTGCAGCTCGCGGTCGAGGCGGACGCGCACGTCGGCGTCCAGCTTGGCGTAGATCTCGATCGGCGCGACCTCCAGCCGGATCGTCGGCGTGCAGGCGCCCAGCATGGCCGAGGCGGCCAGGGCCAGGAGGCCGAGGCGAACGGCGCGGGAGGAAGTTGGGGTCATCGGGCGGTCTCCAGGGTCTTCAACGCTCTCACTTACAAAAGGGATGCGCCCTGTCGCGTGAACGGGCTCTGAACGGTCAGGGCTGTTCCGGGCCAGACTCGGGGCCAGGATGGCCGTTTCTGGCCCGATTGACGGCCAGCAGGTCCGAGACGAGCTGATTGAGGTTCAAGGTGGTGTCGAGCGTCAGGTTGATCCCCGTGCCGGACGGCAGGGGCAGGGTCCGGTTGAGGAACTCGCGGCTGATCAGTTCGGACAGGCTGAGACGCAGCTCCTGTCGCTGCGGCGGATCGTGTCGACCCATGATGTGGAAGCGCACGCCCAGCCGGCCCTCGTCCTGCGACTCGAGGTCGGCGGTCAGGCTGTCGAAGGCCAGGTTCTCCATCGCCTGATAGGCCAGATCCTCGACGGTGTTCGGGGGCACGCCGCCGCCGCCGCCGGCCTCAAGGTCCGACAGGGCATCGCGCGCGATCGACAGGCGGCCGGGCTGGGCGGCGTAGAGTGTCCCACCCGTGATCCGCACGCCCGCATCGGGGTCAGAGGTGAAGGGCAGGCGGCCGGACACCACGGCGTCCAGCTTTACCCGGTCGCCGAAGCCCGAGCCCGCGATCAGCTCGCCCAGTTGCACCCGGTCCAGCACGATGACGCCCGAGAACGCACGCCGGTCCAGCGGCACGGAGAAGGGTTCGACCCTGATCGTACCGCCGGCCGCACGGATTTCCCCGCCCGCCACGCTGATCGCTGCCTTGTCGAGAGAGAAGGTCAGGTCCAGCTCGGTAAAATCGGCGACCGACTCCAGGGTGGCGATGCGCAGGGACTGGTCCGGCGCCGTGGTCAGGGGCGCCAGGTTGGTGAAGTCGATCGTTCCGCTCAGGCCCTTCACCGCCCCGGCGGGACTGACGAAGTCGAGTCCGGGGATGACGAGACGGCCCGAGCTGGTTCCTTCCGGCAGGTCGTCGCTCCAGTTGAGACGGCCGCTGAACGCGGCCGTTCCGGTCGCGGGCGACTGGACGAAATCGGCCGCCAGCGGGCTGAGGTCGGCGGGCTGGAGCCCGCCCTCGGCGAAGGTGACCGACGGGGCGTCGATGACGATGCCGCCCTCTCCGGTCGTTCCGTCATGGGCCAGCGTCAGCTTGCCGAGGACGAAGTCGTTGCGGGCCAGGTCAAAGACGCCGGTCCAGCGCTCCTCGGCCAGGGTCGCCGAACCGGAAGCGGTCAGCGGGTTGAACCGGCGGGGTCGCGTGGCGTCCTCGACGTCGGCGGACGCGATCACGGCCTCCAGTCCGAGACCAGCCTTTGAGCCGGTGGCGAAGGCCGTGCCCTGGATGGCGGAGAAGCCCATGGCCAGGAAAGGCGCAGACGCAGCCACGTCGGTCAGCCGACCCCCCGCGCGCCAGCGGCCGTCCTGCGACACGACCAGAGGCCCCCCCGAGGCGCACAGGCCGCCGGACAGATCCATGACGTCGTTCTCCTCCAGCTCCAGCCGCTCGGCGGAAAAGGTCAGGCAGTCGGACGCGACGTAGGTCAGGCGGCCCGCATTGGTCGCCAGCACGCCCCGGGTTTGAATGTTCAGTCCACGCGCCAGGCCGAAGTCGAGCGCGGCGCGGCCGTCGAGGGTCGCCTCGAACCCACCGGCCGTCAGCCGCCAGTTCGGGACGACGAAGGTCGCTTCGGGCAGGCCCTGTCCGCGCGTGGCGACGAGAGTCAAGGCTCCGCCGCCGCGCTCGCCGGGCCGGGCGACGAAGATCGGCGTGGCGACCGGGCTGATGGTCAGGGCGCCGCCGTTGGCGGGCGTCAGGCGGGCGGCGCGCGGCAGGGTTACGGCCAGACCGGCGTCGCCGCTGGTCAGGCGCAGCGCCGGGATGTCGAGGGCGAAAGCGCCCAGGGCCCGCTTCATCTCCGCCAGTTCCGGCACGTCGTCGGCCGCGACCGGGCCGAACAGGGGCCAGGCGCCGCGCGCCGAGGCCAGAGAGCCGGTCATCACCAGCGCGGTCGACCGTCTGGAGGCGAAGTCGAGGGCGAATCGTCCGCCGGCCTGGTTCAACACCAGGGCGCCGAAGGCCGCGCGCGACAGGCGGGCCGACAGCGGGCCGCTGGCCTCGACGGAGCCGGCCGCGCCGCTGACCGCCAGTCGGGAGGAGGTGGCCTCGGCGCCGTTCAGGACCAGGTCGCCGGCCTGCCCCGAGGCGGCGCTCAGGCGGGCAGGGCCCTCGACGCTCCACGACAGGCCGTCGGCGCCTTGCTGAAGGGCGACGCGGGCCTCCGTCGCGGAACCCTCCGCCGAGCGGGCGGACAGGCCCGGCGCGGACACGCTCCTCGCGCGCAGCCGGGTCGATGCGGTTCCGTTGAACGCCAGGGTCTCGATCCAGCCGCTGACCTGTCCGTCCGCGATCAGGGTCAGGACCGCGCCCGTCGTCGCCGCATCTCCGACGGCCAGCCGGTCGCCGGACAGGGTCAGGTCAACAGTGGCGCGTCCGCCGCCCCGACGCGCCTTCGGGTCGGGATAGGGAAGCTCGGCCGTCCCGGACAGGCGGGCGCCCTCGCCGCTCAGGCCTGGCGCAGCGAACCCCTCGGCGGCGAGATCGACGTCCAGCGCGACCCGGTCGCCCGTGGTGGTCAGGTCAAGCGATCCGCCGAGACCCCGCGCCTCGATCTCACCGCTCTTCAGCGAGGCGGCGGGCATGCGCGCCGCCAGCCGCGTCAGCTTGCCGTCGTCGATGCGGGCATCGGCCAGCAGCGACAGGGGGCCGTATTCCGTATCGAGACGCAGGCGGCCCGTCTCGACGATGACGACAGGGCCCCGGCTGTCGGGGCGGGGCGGCTTGCCGATGAACTCCTCGATCAACGGATCCAGCGAACCGAACGACAGTTCGCCGTCCTTCCACCTCGCCCGCGCGACCGGGCGGACCAGGCGGATGCGGCTGGGGGTCACGCCGAGACCGGTCGAAGACCAGGGCAGGCCCAGGGCGTAGTCGACCTCGACCCGCTGGATCGTCACATCGGGATTTGTCTGGTCGCCGATGCGGACGCTGCCGACGAAGCCGTTCAGCTCCAGGCGTTCGATCTCGACATCCGCCTGGATGCCGCGCTGGTCCAGCCAGCCGACCAGCACCTCGCGCGCCGCCGCCCGCCGGTTCAGCCAGATGACCGCGGCCAGCAGCGACAGGACAATGAGCCCGATCGTCAGGCCGATCACGATTGCGCGCGCCAGGCGAAGGCGGCCCTGTCTTTTTCTCTCCGGGGGCGTATCGCTCATTCCGCGCGCTCCCCGCCGTCCCGGATCAGGACTGAGTCATCCATCAGCATCCCCAAGGTGTCGCATCGGGACATGACCGTTGCGAACGCGCCACAAAGAGTGGCTCCACGGTCACTTTGAGTGGAGTGAGGGCTGCGAGCGTCTCGCAATGATTCAGGAACGACAGCACAGACGAGCATATCTTCGCGATAGACTGTCCCGTGACCTGTCGGAATACCCAAAAATGCCTCGAATTACCGGCCAGGATCACTGCGGTTAATCATTTGTAACGACCCGTCTTCCCATCTTGGGGCTGGCGCGTTATAGGACGCGCTTCGTGGCCGGGGGGACTTGGGCGCGATCCTTGCTTTGAGTGTGACTGGGCGCCGCATGGCGTCGTTTTCTGCCGGGGACCGATGGCCCAGTTCGATCCGCGACGCCAGCCGATGCGCTTCGCTCCGCATCTTCTGACGGCCGCCGCCGCCGTGACGGTGGCCATGCTTGCGGGTCGCGTCTATCAACCCGCCCAGGCCGAAGTCGTTCCCGAACTGACCGCCCTGCAGATCGCCTCGCTGGAGGCCCGCGCGTTCGACGCTGCGGGGACCCCCGCCGGGCTCACCGCTCCCGAAGCCATTCCCGTCCAGATCCGCCGCGGCGAGACCTTCGAACAGGCCGTCCGCCGCACCGGCATCGGCGCCGCCGACGCCTCGGCGGTCGCCGCGACCATTTCCAACGCCTTTGACCTGACCCAGCTGCGCGCCGGCCTCCGGTTCGAAACCGCCATCTCGCGTCCGCGCGGCGGCCGTGGCGACGCCCGCCTGATCGGCCTGACGATGCGCACCGGCCCGGCCAGCCAGCTGACCGTGTCGCGCAGCTTCGATGGCGCGCTGCGCCTGCGGGCGCTCGAGGAGCGCGTGACGCACGAGACTGTCGTTCTGAAATCCGAAGTGCGCGGCTCGCTGTCGGCCACGGCGCAGCGCATGGGCGCTGACGCCGCCGTTCGCCGCAAGGCGAACCAATTGTTCGCCCACCGCTTTGACCTCGACCGGGATGTCCGCGCCGCCGACGAGTTTACCCTGGTGTTCGACCGTTCGGTCACCGAGGCCGGTCGCACCGTGGACACCGGCGACCTGCTGTATGCCGAGATGAAGGGCGTGGTCTTCTATCGCTTCCAGCCCGCCGGCGCGCGTGAGGCCCAGTACTACGACGCCACCGGCAAGAACATGCGCTCCTCGATGATGCGCACGCCGCTGGATCGCGCCGCTCGCGTGTCGTCCAGCTTCGGTTTCCGCGTCCACCCGATCTCGGGCTATCGCAAGATGCATCAGGGCATCGACTTCGCCGCCGGCACCGGCACCCCGGTCGTGGCCCCCTCGGACGGCGTCGTCGTCGAGGCGCGTCGCTGGGGCGGCTACGGCAACTGGCTGCGCATCCGTCACGCCAATGGCCTGGAGAGCGGCTACGGCCACCTGTCGCGCTACGGCGCAGGCATCCGCGCCGGCCAGCGCGTCTCCCAGGGCCAGGTCGTCGCCTATGTCGGTTCGACCGGCGCCTCGACCGGTCCGCACCTGCACTATGAAATCTGGCGCAACGGCCAACGGATCAATCCGTCCGGCATCCGCATGGATGAGAGCTCCGTCCTCGCCGGTAACGAGCTGGCCGCCTTCCGCGCCGAGAAGGCCCGCATCGACCGCATCATCGCCTCCGGCGGCGAGCGTCGCCCGACGGTGCTGCAAGCCAATATCGAAGGCCTGCGTCCGGCTGCCAGAGCCACGTAAGAACCTGCGACCTAAAGGCGTCTAAGGCCCTCCACCGCCTCGACCAGCCGCGCCAGATCGCGCGGCGTCGACAGGCGGTGATCGCCGCCCTCGACCAGATCCAGCCGGACATCGCCGCCGCTCAGACGCTCGACCAGAGCCAAGGCATGGGACTCAGGCACGGTCTCGTCAGCCCGCCCCTGAAGAATGTGCACCGGCGCCGCGATCGGAATGGCCGCATCCAGCAACAGCCAGTCGCGCGCCTCCTCGAACATCCGCCGCGTCAGGACGTATTCGCCCAATCCTTGCCCAGGGGGGCCCTCCTCGGCGATCAGCGCCTCGCCGTCCCTGAGGATCGCCTGGCGGACATGGTCGGGCAGTGACGGCCACATCAGCCGCTCGGTGAAATCCTGGGCCGGGTTGACCAGGGCCAGGCCCTGCATCCGCTCAGGCCGGGCCAGCGCCAGTAGAAGCGCGACCCAGCCGCCCATCGACGATCCGACCGGTATGATCGGCCCTTCCAGAGCGTCGATCAGGGCGATCGCATCCTCGCGCCAGCGTCCGATCGTGGCCTGACGCCAGTCGCCCGAGGACTGACCGTGGGCGAAATGGTCATACCGGACGTAGGACCACCCTCGCGCCTTTGTCGCCGCCTCCAGCGCCAAGGCCTTGGTCCCCTCCATGTCGGAGCGGAACCCGCCGATCCAGACCACGGTCGGACCAAAGCCCGCGATGCGTCGCCAGGCCAGGGTCTCCCCGTCGGGGCGGGTCAGAAGTTGGATGTCGCTCATTCCCCACCGTGCACCCCGGCGAAGGCCGGGGTCCAGATCACGGACGCGAGGTCCAGTGTCGAGAAACGAATTTCTTGCCTTCCCCGTTACGGCCTTCCATCTGGACCCCGGCCTTCGCCGGGGTGCACGGTGAAAGAAGAGCTGACGAGGAAACAAAGCGTGCCGTCCAACAAGGTCCTGTTCGTCACCTCCAACCGCATCGGCGACTGCGTCATCTCGTCGGGGATCATCCGCGAGATCGCGCGGCAGGTCCCGGGGGCGGAGATCACCGTCGCCTGCGGTCGCCCGCCGGCCCCCTTCTTCCGCTCCGCTCCGGGGGTCGAACGGGTCATCGTGCTGGACAAGAAAAAGGCCGCCGGACACTGGTTCGACCTGTGGCGTCAGGTCATCGGGACCCACTGGGCCCTGGTCATCGACATTCGCGGGTCTGCCCTGTCCTACCTGCTGAACGCTGATCGCCGCGTCGTCTACAATCGCACCCACGAGACCGGCCTGCCCAAGGTGGAGATGATCTCGCGCCTGATGGGATCGTCGCCGCCGCTTGAGCCCGACCTGTTCATCGACGACCGCGCGCATGCCGAGGCCGCCGCCGTCATCGACCCGGTCCTGGCGACCGCACCCGGCCCCATTATGGCGCTGGCTCCCATCGCCCACCAGCCGGGCAAGAGCTGGCCCGCCGATCGCTGGGGCGAGCTGGTGGAAATGCTGAAGGCCGAGCCCCGCTTCGCCGGCTGGCGCTTCATGCCGGTCGGCGGACCCGGCGACCGGCCGCCCGCGACCCCCGCCCTGGAGGCCGCAGGACCTCTGGCCATCGACTTCGTCGGCAAGGGCGACATCCTCGCCTCGGCCGCCGCCATCGACCGGGCGGCCCTGTTCGTCGGCAATGATTCCGGCCTCATGCATGTGGCAGCCGCCGCCGGAAAGCCGACGCTCGGCCTGTTCGGGCCGACCGAATGGTGGTTGTACGGGCCACGCGGTCCCCGCACCGCGATCGCGGCCTCCAACCCGGTCCGGGGCGAGTTCGCACCCATCGAGGCCCTGACGACCCAGCGTGTCTTCGAGGCCGTCCTCGCGCTGCACGACACCTGGATCGGCGCATCGGACCCCGCCACGGCTTGAAGCGTGGGCCGTTCGCGGTCATATAGACTTCGTGAGGGAACGCGGCGGTATGCCGTGCGCTGTCCCCTGCGACATCACTGCGCTTTCAGAAACACAAGGAAACGACGCTCATTCGCCGTCCGATGAACCAGCCGCCCACCAAGGACGGCCCGCCCATGAACCACGATATCCGCGCCCCGCGCGTTCTGCTCATTGATCAGAACGGCGAGAAACAGGGGGTCATGCCGACCTCCGCCGCGCTGGAGGCCGCCGAAGAGGCGGGCATGGATCTGGTTCAGATCGTCTCGACGTCGGAGCCGCCCGTCGCCAAGATTCTCGACTACGGCAAGTTCCGCTTCCAGGAGCAGAAGAAGAAGGCCGAGGCCCGCAAGCGCCAGAAGGTCGTCGAGCTGAAAGAGATCAAGCTCCGCCCCAACATCGACGTCCACGATTACGAAGTGAAGACCAAGGCCATGACGCGCTTCTTCGACGAGGGCGACAAGGTCAAGGTGACCCTGCGTTTCCGCGGTCGCGAAATGGCTCACCCGGAACTGGGCATGAAGCTGCTCAACAAGGTCCAGGCCGACTTCGACGAGATCGCCAAGGTCGAATACGCGCCGCGTATGGAAGGCCGCCAGATGATCATGATCCTGGCGCCGAAGTAGGCTCCGGCGTCACGACAGCTTCCAACGCCCCGGCATCGTCCGGGGCGTTTTGCGTTTCAGGCCGCTTCCGCCTCGACGACAGTCGACCCCAGCGCCAGGCGGATGGCGTTCAGCAGGGTGTCTGGCTGGATGGGCTTCTGGGCCACGCCGTTCATGCCGGCGGCGACATAGTCGGCCTCGTCGCGCGGATCGGCGTTGGCGGTCAGGGCCAGGATCGGCGTGCGCCCGGCGGCGCCGGGCAGGCGGCGGATGGCCCGGGTCGCGGTGACGCCGTCCATCACCGGCATCTTGATGTCCATCAGGATCAGGTCGAACGGCCGCAGTGACGCCGCCTCCAGCGCCTCGGCGCCGTTCTCGGCCGTCTCGTGGGTGCAGCCGAACATCTCCAGCAGGCGGGTGGCGACGAAGCGGTTGGTGGCGTTGTCGTCGGTGACCAGCACATGCAGGGTCTCGTGCGGCGTCGGCTCCGCCACGACCTCGGCGGCGGCGCGCGTCTCGGGCCCGCAGTCGGGCAGGTCGAGCGAGAACCGGAACCGCGCCCCGCCCTGGGGCGAACGGGTCAGGCCGATCGTCCCGCCCATCCGCTCGACGATCTGGCGACAGATGGCCAGGCCCAGCCCGGCGCCGGCGCCCTCGCGCCCCGCCTGACCGGTGTTGAATGGTTCGAAGATGGTCGCGGCCGCATCGTCCGGCACGCCGGGACCGCTGTCGTCGACGATCGCGTCGAGCCGGATCGCGCCATCGACCCGGCGCGAGGCGAGGCAGACGACGACCTCGCCGCCTTGCGTGAACTTCAGCGCATTGCCGATCAGATTGTTGAGCAACTGTTTGATCCGCATGGCGTCGGCCATGACCCAGTCGGCGCCGTCGGTGTCGCAGCCGACGGTCAGGATCAGCCCCTTTTCCTCCGCGCGCGGCCGCCACAGAGCCTCCAGATCGGCGCCGACGCTGTCGATGCGCAGGGGCGCGGGGTCCACGCTCAGGATGCCGGCCGCGGCCCGCGACATGTCCAGCGCATCGGTCAGCAGCCTCAGCAGCGTCTGTCCGGAATCCAGAATGGTCTCGACATACGGCCGCAGTTCCGGCTGTTCGAGCTTGCGCTGAAGCAGGCCCGCGACGCCGAGGACGCCGTTCAGCGGCGTACGGATCTCGTGACTCATGACCGCCAGGAATTCGGACTTGGCGCGGCTGGAGGCCCGGGCCTCGGCCTCGGCGACCGCCAGGTTCCGGGCCAGCAGCCCCATCTCCTCGGCCTTGATCCGGTACAGGGCCGCCCCGGCCTGAAGGATCTGCACCCCTGCGCCGACGCCGACATAGAGACCGTTCTCGACCACGATGAAGCCGCGCAACAGCATGTTCAGTTCGGCCGCGTCGACGGTATGGAAGAAGGTCTCGGCGCTGGCCCCGGCCTCGGCCAGGGGCGGATTGGCGTCCATCAGGCTGGACACGGGCCGGCGGGCATAGAGGGCGCGCCCGAACTCGGCGGCCATCTTCAGGGTGAAGGCGTTGCGCTCGATCAGGCCGAGCGGTCGCCCCTCAGGATCGACGACCGCGATGGGGAGAGTGTTGGGTTCGTTCTGGAACCGGTCGAACACCACCGAGCCCGGCGTCTCTGGCGAGACCGGCTCCACTGCGTCCACGAAATCGCCGATACGGGCCATGCGCACTCCTTGCGGAGCCGCTGATAGGGGGCGCGGCTTAATGCAGGCTTTGCCGTTCTTGAATTTTTTGCAGCAGTTTCAAAGCAATCTGACCGTGGGCGGAGTGTGTGAATCGCGCGCTTGCCGGTATTGGCATCAGGTCCCTCGCGGTCCGGCGACGGCTCGGATAGAAGGCCGCATGTCCTCTCCGCCCGCCGCTCCCGCTCCGAAAGCCAAGGCTCCGGCGCTGGCGATGCTGTTCCTGATCGTCTTCATCAACCTGGTCGGGTTCGGCCTGGTGGTGCCGCTGCTGCCCTTCTTCGCCCAGAGCCTGAACGCGGAGCCGTGGCAGATCACGGTGATGTTCTCGGCCTATTCCCTGGGCCAGTTCTTCGCCGAGCCTTTCTGGGGCCGGCTGTCGGACCGCATCGGCAGGAAGCCCGTTCTCTTGATCACCCTGGTGTCCAACGCCATCGGCTATCTGGCCCTCGCCTTCGTGCCGAACATCTGGCTGGCGGTGGCGGTGCGGCTGTTCACAGGGCTGGGGGCCGGCAACATCTCGACGGTGCAGGGCTATGTCGCCGACGTGACCCCGCCGGCCGAGCGGGCCGGGCGGATGGGGATGATCGGCGCGGCCTTCGGCATGGGCTTTATCGTAGGGCCGGGCCTCGGCGGCATCCTGACCCAGCCGCAACTGGGGCATATCGGCTACCAACTGCCGATCTTCGTCGCCTCGGCCCTGGCCGCGCTCGCCGCCGTCGGCGTGGTGGTGTTCCTGAAGGAAAGCCGGGCCCGGGCCGATCCCGCCGTGCCCCGTCCGGGGTTCATGTCGGGCCTGCACGACGCCCGGGCCGATCCCGTCGTATCGCGCGTCCTGCTGGTGACCCTGATCTACATGGCCGGCTTCTCGGCGATGGAGAGCGTGTTCGGCCTGTGGGCCGAGGACCGCTACGCCTGGGGCGCCCGCGAGGTGGGGCTCAGCTTCATGATCGTGGGCATCGTCTCGGCCCTGAACCAGGGCGTCTTCACGGGCAAGCTGGCCAAACGGTTCGGCGAGACCCGAGTGCTGGCGACCGGCATGCTGTTATTCGGCGGCTCGCTGGTGCTGCAGGTCATCGCCCCCGTCGCCTGGTTCCCGGCCGTCACCCTCGACCTCGGTGTCTTCACCCTGCCGGTCGTCCAGGGCTGGAGCATTCCGATCATCATGGCCCTGGGGGCCTGCGGCATGTCGATGGCCATGCCGAACATCTCGGCCATGATCTCGCGCGCGACGCCGCCGGACCGTCAGGGCTCCATGCTGGGGCTGAACATGGCCACGGGCTCGATCGCCCGCATTTTCGGCCCGCTCGTCGCCGGCGCCCTGTTTTCGGGCCTCGGCCACAACTGGCCCTTCCTCGTCGGTGCGGCCCTGACGGTCCCGGCGGCGATCATCGCCATCAACGCGGGGCGGGCCTTGCGGCGGGGCCAGACGACGGCCGGGGTCCCCGCGGAGTAGACTCCGCTTGCCTTTGAGCACCGGTTCCCCTACTAGCCGCGCCTTCGCGTAACGAACCGCCGGGCTAACAGGCATGCCTGGGCGGTTCCTAATCCCGGCCACCATCCACCCTCGGGCTCAAGCAGTCCGACCGGACGGTAGCCCCAAAAGAGAGTGGAAAATGCCGAAACTGAAGACGAAGTCGGGCGCCAAAAAGCGCTTCTCTTTCACTGCGACGGGCAAGGTGAAGTCCGGGGTTGCTGGCAAGCGTCACCGCTTGATCAGCCACAACTCCAAATACATCCGCCAGAACCGCGGCACCAAGGTCATGGCCGACGCCGACGCCAAGAAGATCAAGTCCTACATGCCGTACGCCTGATCGGCGCGCGCTCAAGACTGATCTCATCGCAAAGAATTTGAAGGACTAGAACATGGCTCGCGTAAAAAGGGGCGTCGTATCGCACGCCCGTCACAAGAAGGTTCTCGAACAGGCCAAGGGCTTTTCGGGTCGCCGCAAGAACACCATCCGCACGGCCAAGGCCGCCGTTGATCGCGCCGGGCAATACGCCTACCGCGACCGCCGCATCAACAAGCGCAACTTCCGCGCCCTGTGGATCCAGCGCATCAACGCCGCCGCCCGTCAGGAAGGCTTCACCTACTCGCAGTTCATCCACGGCCTGTCGAAGGCCGGCATCGAGCTGGACCGCAAGGTCCTGGCCGCGATCGCCATGGACGGCGTCGGCTTCTCGGACATCGCCGCCAAGGTGCGCGAAGCCCTGAAGTAGGACCTCTCAGGTCACAGACTTTCGAAACGCCCGTCCCGGTCTCCGGGGCGGGCGTTTTCGTTTGCGCCGGAGCGCGCTAGGGATCGCTGCCTATCCGGAGTGCGCCCATGATCCTGAGACGCCTGATCCTCAGCCTCTGCGCCGCCGCCCTGATGGGCGGCCCTGCGCTGGCCCAGACGCGCACCGTCGCCGTCACCTTCGACGACCTGCCCTATCAGGCGAGCTCGGAAGCACTGTGTGATCCGGTCCAGGCCCTGGCGCTGACCCGCGACTTCCTCGCCATGCTGGAACCGCTCGACAGCCACGCCACGGCCTTCGTCAACACCGGCAAGGTGTGCGAGCCGCAGCAGGCCACCCTTCTGCCGGAAGTGCTCAACGCCTGGCTCGATGCGGGCCTCGATCTCGGCAACCACACGGCCAACCACGTCAACATCCACCGGATCACGCCCGAGGAATACCTCGCCGACGTCGACGCGGGCGCGCCTGCGCTCCGGTCGGCGCTGGAGGCGCGGCGCGGGACGCTGCGCTACTTCCGCCATCCCTACCTGTTCACCGGCGACAGCCCGGAGAAACACGACGCCATCGCGGCAGGCCTGGCGGCGCGCGGCTACGTCATCGCCCCGGTGACCATCGACAACGTCGACTGGATGTTCGCCGACGTCTACCGCAAGGCCGAACAACTGGGCGACGCCGCCCTGAAGCGGCGGGTGGGCGAGGCCTATGTCGCCTTCATGACCACGGTGCTCGACCATTTCGAACCCTACAGCGCGGAGATCACAGGCGGGCGAGAACCGGCGCAGGTGCTCCTGCTGCACGCCTCGACCCTGAACCGCGACTGGTATCCGGCGATCGACGCCCTCTTTCGCGCGCGCGGCTATAAGTTCGTCACCCTGGAACAGGCGCTGGCCGACCCGATCTATGCCCACCCGGACACCTATGTCCGCCGCAACGGGATATCCTGGCTGCACCGCTGGACTGTCACCGACGACCGGCCGATCCGCTGGGAACCCGACCCGCCCGCCTGGATCGTCGCGGCCAACGAAGGCACGGTCGAGGACCTGGCGGCCGCGCTCGCAGCGGGAACGGCAGGCCTCTGAGCGTCAGGCCGGGATACGGGCGATCACCTTGATCTCGAACCGGAAGCCGGCCAGCCAGGTCACGCCGACGGCGGTGATGTTCGGCCAGGGCTTCTCGCCCCAGTTGGAGCCCAGCACCGGCCAGACGGTCTCGAAGATCGCGTCCGGATCGACCATGAACAGGGTGACGTCCACCACGTCGGTGAAGTCGGCTCCGGCGGCCTTGAGGGTAGCGTTCAGATTGTCGAAGGCCAGCTGGACCTGCGCCGCCAGATCGGGCTCGGGCGAGCCGTCCGCACGGGCTCCGACCTGGCCGGAAACGAACAGGAGATCGCCCGACCGGATCGCGGGCGAATAGCGGTGCTGCTCGTACAGGGCGTGGGGGTTGGCGGGGAAGACGGCGTCGCGCTTGGCCATGGGATGGCTCCGGTCTGGTAAGGGGAGGGCATAAGATGGGCGCCGCTCCAACGATGGAAAAGGCGCTCCCGGCCCGTCAGGGCTTTTGGCCGCGCGCATCAGCCGCTAGACGATCCGCACCATGACCGATCTCGCGACCCTCGAACTCGAACTGATCAACGCCATCGGCTCCGCGACCACCGTCGCCGAGGTCGAGGCCGTGCGCGTCGCGGCCCTGGGCAAGGCCGGGACCGTCTCTGGCCTGCTCAAGGGCATGGGGGCGATGAGCCCCGACGAGCGTCGCGAACAGGGGCCGATGATCAACGGCTTGCGCGACCGGGTCTCCGCCGCCCTTGCCGCGAAGAAGGTCGAGCTCGAAGCCGCCGAACTCGACGCCCGCCTCAAGTCGGAACACATCGACCTGACCCTGCCGGCCCGGCCGCGCCGCAAGGGTGGGGTCCATCCGACCATGCAGGTGATGGACGAAATGATCGCCCTGTTCGCCGAGATGGGGTTCGCCGTCGCCGAAGGCCCGGACATCGAGGACGACTTCCACAACTTCACGGCCCTGAACTTCCCGCCCAAACACCCGGCGCGGGAGATGCACGACACCTTCTTCCTCAAGCCCGACCCGGAAACGGGCGAGCGCAAGGTCCTGCGCACCCACACCAGCCCTGTGCAGGTGCGGACGATGCTGTCGCAGAAGCCGCCGATCCGCATCATCGCGCCCGGCCGCACCTTCCGCAAGGACTCCGACGCCACCCACACGCCGATGTTCCACCAGATCGAGGGGCTGGTGATCGGCAAGGACATCCACATGGGTCACCTGAAGACGACCCTTCAAACCTTTGTGGCGCGGTTCTTCGAGCTGGACGGCGTCGATGCCCGCTTCCGCCCGCACCACTTCCCCTTCACCGAGCCCTCGGCCGAGATGGACATCCGCTGCGACCGCTCCGGCGGCAAGCTGGTGCTGAACGAGGGCGACGACTGGCTGGAGATCCTCGGCTGCGGCATGGTCCACCCCAATGTCCTGCGGTCCTGCGGCATCGACCCGGACGAGTGGCAGGGCTTCGCCTTCGGCATGGGCGTCGATCGCATGGCCATGCTGAAGTACGGCGTGCCCGACCTGCGGCCGATGTTCGAAGCCGACATCCGTTGGCTGGCCCACTATGGCTTCTCCGCCTTCGCCGCCCCCAACCCGGCCTCTGGCCTGAGCTGACATCATGACCGACATCAACCCGTCTACCGCAGCCGCCCCGTCGCCCGACGTGACCCGCACCGCGTTCGAGGGCGAATCGATCTGGCTGCCGCGCCTCTCGGTCGAGCACCTGAACGCCGGTCATGACGCGATCCGCGGCAAGACCTTCACCGAATGCCTGATCGAGGGTCCGGCGGTCATGCTGCCGGCCGGGGACGTGGTCTTCGAGGACTGCCACATGGGCACGGCCTCGAGCCCGCAGAACCTGCTGCTGGCACCGGTTGGAGACCTGGTCACCGGCGCCATCGGCGTGGCGGACTGCCGTTTCGTGCGCTGCCGCTTCCTCTATGTCGGCTTCGTCGGTCCCGAGGCGTTCCGCGAGATGTTCGCCGCCGGCGTGCCCAGCCTGTCCAGCCTTCAGGAGTCCGGCCAATGAGTTTCATCGATCCCGCGCAAGGCCTGCCGATGACCGGCCTCGGCCGCCCGTTGAACATCACCGATGACCTCGGCAAGCGCGCCTTCGTCAACGACGACATGGCCCTCTACGACCTGTTCGCCTTCCACCTTCGCCACGGCCGTTCGATGATCGAGGGCATCAGCTTCACGGGCTGCCGCATCGAGGGCCCGGCGATCATGCTGATCCTGCCAGGCACGACCTTCGACGCGGTGAATTTCGGCGAGTCCAAGGGCGACATCGGCAACCTGGTCCTGCGCCCTGTGCGCAACATGGCCATCGGGGCGATCCCGGTGATCAACTGCACCTTCCAGAACTGTGAGTTCCACGCCCTGGGCTTCACCGGCAACGAACAGATCCTCAGCGAAATCCTCGCCATCAAGGCCGTCGGCTGATGTACGATCTGCACACGACCGGCCCCATCCCGGACGACCTCGGCACGCGCCTGGTGTTCGAGAAGGAGCGCGTCCCCCTGGTTCAACTGGTTGAGGCGTTGGAAGTCGCCAGCCAGACGCTGAAGGGCCGCCGCTTCGTCGATTGCGTGGTGCACGGGCCCTGCGTCGTCATCCCGGCCAACGAGACCAAGTTCGACAACTGCAATCTCGGCGACGTGGCCGGCGATGTCCGCAACCTGTTCCTGCGCGCGGCCGGACCGATGATTATCGGCGGCGTTCCTCTGAACGACAGCCATTTCGACGGCTGCATCTTCATGGGCGTGGGCTTCGCGGGCGACGACGCCTTCGTCGATGCCTTCATCGATCTGTTAACGCCCAGGAAAGCCTGATCCCGTGAAATTCACCCTGTCCTGGCTCAAGGACCATCTGGAAACCGACGCCGAGGTCCACGCGATCGCCGAGGCCATGACCATGGCCGGGCTGGAGGTCGAGCATGTCGCCGACCCGGCTGCTGCTTTGGCCCCGTTCACGGTGGCGAAGATCGTCTCGGCGACCCGGCACCCGAACGCCGACCGGCTCCAGGTCTGCCAGGTCGAGACCATCGACGGCATGAAGGAGATCGTCTGCGGCGCCCCGAACGCGCGGGCGGGCCTCACCACCATCTATGCTCCCATCGGCGCCTGGGTGCCCGGGCTCGGCGTCACCCTGGTCGAGAAGCCGGTGCGCGGCGTGGTCTCCAACGGCATGCTGTGCTCGGCCTCCGAGCTGAACCTTTCCGACGAAAGCGACGGCATCCAGGAACTGCCGCCCGAGATCCCCGTCGGCACGCCCGTCGCCCAATTGTTCGGCGCCGAGCCGGTCATCGACTTCGAGGTGACCCCCAACCGCCCCGACTGGTTGGGTGTGGCCGGCATCGCCCGCGACCTGGCCGCCGCCGGGGTCGGCAACCTGAAACACTATGACGTCGCCACGGTGCGCGGCGCCTTCCCCTCGCCGATCTCGGTGCGGCTCGACTCGCCGGAGATGTGCCCGGTCTTCGCCGGCCGCGTCATCCGGGGCGTGCAGAACGGCCCCTCGCCGGCCTGGCTCCAGACCCGGCTGACCGCCATCGGCCTGCGCTCGATCAACCGTCTGGTCGATGTCACCAACCTGATCGCCTACGACCGCGCTCGCCCGCTGCACGTCTATGACATGGCCAGGCTGGTCGGCTCCGGGATCGTCGTCCGCGCCGGCCAGATCTCGGCCGCGACCGGCGAGCACGAGCATCTGATCGCCCTGGACGGCAAGACCTACGCCGTCGACCCGACCATGTGCGTCGTCGCCGACGCGGGCGGCGAACGCCCCATCGGCCTCGGCGGCGTCATGGGCGGCGAAAGCACCGGCTGTTCCGACGAGACGACCGACGTCTTCCTCGAAAGCGCCTGGTTCGATCCCATCGTCACGGCCCAGACCGGCCGGACCCTGACCATCAGTTCCGACGCCCAGTACCGGTTCGCGCGCGGCGTCGATCCGGCCTCGGTCGTGCCGGGCATCGAGCTGGCCACCCGCCTGATCCTCGACCTCTGCGGCGGCGAGCCGTCGGAGATCGTGCTGGCCGGCGAGCATCCGGCCAATCCGCTGCCGTTCGCCTTCGACCCGGCCTATGTGAAGCAACTCTCGGGCATGGAGCTCGATGACGATCGCATCGGGGCCATCCTGGGCCAGCTCGGCTTCCTGGTTCAGGCCGCGCCCGCCGGTTCCGCCGAACCCTGGATCGTCACCTCGCCGTCCTGGCGTCGCGACGTCGAGGGCAAGGCCGATCTGGTCGAGGAGGTCACCCGCATCCACGGCTTCCAGAACCTGCCAAACACGCCTCTGCCGGATCAGGGCGCGCCGTCGAAGGGCGTGCTGAACCCGCGCCAGGCCCGCGTCCGCATCGCCCGCCGCGCCCTGGCCTCGCTCGGCTATTCCGAAGCCGTCACCTGGTCGTTCACCAGTCGGGAGACCGCCGCCCTGTTCGGCGGCGGCGACGAAAGGCTGATCGTCGACAACCCGATCGCCTCGGACCTCGACTGCATGCGGCCCTCGGCCCTGCCGAACCTGATCCAGGCCGCCGCCCGCAACGCTGCGCGCGGACACGGCGATGTCGCCCTGTTCGAGATCGGCCCGATCTACCTCGGCGACCAGCCGAACGATCAGCGCACCGTCATCGCCGGCCTGATCAGCCCCCATTCTTCAAAAGAGTGGTCGGCCCGCCACTGGGCCGGCTCCGGCGACGACGCCCTGTTCGCGCTGAAGGGCGACCTGATCGCCGTGCTCGACGCCATCGGCGCCCCGACCGCCTCGCTGCAATTGGCGCAAGGCTCGAACCGCGACTGGTGGCATCCGGGCCGCTCCGCCCGCCTTCAGCTGGGTCCGAAGACCGTTGTCGCCGAGTTCGGCGCCGTCCATCCGCGCGTGCTGAAGGCGCTCGACGCTGACGGCCCGATGCTGGCGTTCGAGATCGTGCTCGACGCCGTGCCGGAGCCCCGGTCGAAAGCCGGCGCGACCAAGGCCCGGGGCAACGCCGACCTGCCCAACCTTATGCCCCTGACCCGCGACTTCGCCTTCGTGGTCGAGGACGACAGGGCGGCGGGCGACCTCGTCCGCGTCGTGCAGGGCGCTGACAAGACCCTGATCGCCGAGGTCCGGGTGTTCGACGTCTATCGCGGGGCGGGCGTAGCGGAGGGCTCGAAATCGGTGGCCCTTGAGGTCGTCCTCCAGCCCCGCGAAGCCACCTTGACCGAGGTCGAGATCGAGGCCCTGTCGGCCCGGGTCGTCGCTGCGGCCGGAAAGCTGGGTGCGGTACTGCGGAGCTGACCGTCCCACTATCCGTCATCCTCGGGGCGCGAAGCGAACCCGAGGACCCAGCGGTCCGGTGTTGACGTCGGGGCTTCTTTAAGGCCCGCGAAACTGGGTCCTCGGATCTCCGCTGTGCTTCGTCCAGGGATGACGGAGGTCAGGTTAGGCCTTGATACCTTCGCGCCCTTTCAGCCAGAACGGACGGGACTGAGGGGGACCGTATGCCCAAGCCGAAACTCGAGACGGCGTTCGAACGCCTGCTGTTCCGCTCGCGCTGGCTGATGGCGCCCTTCTACATCGGTCTGGCGGCGGCGCTTCTGATGCTGCTCGTCGTCTTCGTGCGCGAGCTCTTCTACTACCTGCCCCAGGCCTTCGCGGGCGGACCCGGCATGAGCTCCAACGACGTCATCCTGGCCGTCCTGTCGCTGGTGGACCTGTCATTGGCCGGCAATCTGCTGCTGATCGTGATGTTCTCGGGCTACGAGAACTTCGTCTCCAAGCTGGATCTGGACGGCGAGACCGATCGGCCGCCATGGATGGGCACCGTCGATTTCTCGGGCCTGAAGATGAAGCTGATCGCCTCGATCGTGGCGATCTCGGGCATCCAGCTGCTGAAGTTCTTCATGCATTTCTCCGAGGGCGGAGAGATCAATCAGGTCGAGGCCATGTGGGGCGTCATCATTCACCTGACCTTCGTCACCTCCGGGGTGCTTCTGGCCCTGATGGACTGGCTGACCGGCAAGACGGACAAACACTAGGGCCCCTCTCCGGGAGGGAGAGGGATCAGGTGACGGCGTACCGCTCTTCGATCTCGTCCGCCTCGAATTCATGCCGGTCCAGACTGTCCAGGCACGCCTCCACCAGCCGTTGGAACAGCCCGTCGTCCCCCGCCGCCACCGCCGGCAGCAGATAGTCGGTGACCTCCGCCCGGACCGGCAGCGTCCCCACCGGTCCCGGCACGCTGATCGCCAGCCGCAACCCCTCCGACAGCCACTGGGCCACGGTGTCGAACAGTAGCGCCGACCGCAGGAAGTCGGTCCGCCGCACGACATACAGGGTCATCTCGCCGGTCAGCAGGCCGTCCGGCCGCACGATGATGCCGCTGAGGTCCGGCCGCCAGTCGTCCGACAGCTCCACGACCCGCCAGACGCAGAACCACGTGCGACAGGTCTGCGGCCGCACCGCATGGACCGAACACCCGGCCCCGTCGACGCAATAGGCGCACAGCCGCCCCGTCGGCTTGGACAGCTCGGGCAGGTCTAGCGGAATGAACCGGCAGCATTCGACGCAGGGTCCGCATTCGCGGCCGGGGATCAGGGGCAATTCCATCGACCCACTATAGCGATCCCGAACGGCAACCTCTCGTTAACCTCGTCGCCCCAAGGCTGACGCAAAACCCGGCGATGCTGGTCACAGGCTCGCGGGGACGAGCCTTCCAAATTCGGGACACCGCCATGCACCGCCGCCAACTGATCCAGACCGGTTTCGCCGCCGCCTCCGTGACGGCGCTGGGCGCCTGCGCCACCAGCCCGCGCCAGCCGACCGAGCCGAACTATCCGATCGCCTCCGACGCCAACGCCCAGGCCTATACGGCTGACGAACTGGTCGCCGCCGGCTCGCGCGAACTCGGCATCGCGGCGGAGGCCATGGGGTCGGCCATCGAACGCATCTTCCGCGACCAGGGCGACGCCCCCACCGCCTATATCGCCGGAGAAGAGGGCGCCGGCGCCGCCGTCATCGGCCTGCGCTACGGCCGCGGCGCCCTGCATATGAAGGACCATTCCGCCTCGCAGGACGTGTTCTGGCAGGGAACCTCGATCGGCTGGGACATCGGCGGCAACGCCAGCCGTGTCTTCACCCTGGTCTACGGCCTCTACGCGCCCGACGCGATCTATCGCCGCTATCCCGGCATCGAGGGCACGGCCTATCTGATCGGCGGCCTGGGCGTGAACTATCAGCGCGCCGACGGCATCGTCCTGGCCCCGGTCCGCACCGGCGTGGGCCTGCGTCTCGGCGCCAATGTCGGCACCATGTCCTACAGCCGCCAGCGCAACCTGCTGCCGTTCTGATCTCGCAGACGCCTTGTCATCCCGGCCGAAGCGCAGCGAAGAGCCGGGACGGCAGACGCCCCTGATGTGCACTCCCGGAAGACGCGCAGCGGCTATCCGGGAGACAGTCGAGAAGTATCCAGCCTTTTCCCGGACAATCGCTGACGCGATTTCCGGGAGCCCAATGATCAGCGCCCCAGCGTCCCGGCTCTCCGCTTCGCTACGGCCGGGATGACAAGTTCGGACTACTGAGCGCCCCTTCGGAACGCCACCAGGGCCTGCTCGCGGACCCGGGGGTCGCCGACCGCGATGATGCGTCCGTCGCCGTTGACCGGCCCGCCGCGCCAGTCGGTGACCTGGCCGCCGGCCGCCTCGACGACCGGGATCAGGGCCGACCAGTCCCACAGCTTCAGGCCGGTCTCGGCCACCATGTCGATCCGGCCCATGGCCAGCATGGCGTAGGCATAGGCGTCGCAGCCGTAACGGGCCAGGCGCGCCGCCGCCATCACCTGGGTCCAGGCGCCCAGTTCGGGGCCCGTGAAGATCTCCGGCGCAGTCGTGGCGATGACCGCGTCGGTCAGTTTATCGCAGTCCCGGACCTTGATCGGTCGGGTCTCGTCCCGGCTCATCAGGACGGCGCCCGAAGGCCCGCCCAGGAACAGTTCGCCGATGTAGGGCTGGGAGATGGCGCCGACGGTGGGTCGTCCACCGACCGAAAGTGCAATCAGGGTCGTCCACAACGGCAGGCCGGCGATGAAGGCGCGCGTCCCGTCGATGGGGTCCAGGATCCAGACGTGGTCTGCGTCCGGCCGGTCTTCTCCGTACTCCTCGCCGACGACCCCGTGGTCGGGATACCGGCTGGCGATCAGTCGCCGGATGGCGGCTTCCGCCTCCTTGTCCGCCTGGGTGACCGGATCGAAGGCGCCGGGGCCCGCCTTGTTCTCCTCGGCGTAGTCGCCGCGAAAGAAGGGCAGGGTCACCCTGGCGGCCACGGCGGCCAGTTCGACGGCGAAGGATTCAAACTCGGTCATGAGCGGAGGGCATACAGACGCCGCCCCCCCGCGTCATCACAGTCTTACGAGGCCACCACATCACCTTCCGTGTGCAGCGACTTGGCCAGGTCCAGCAGACGCCGGCGCGGACGCTCGCCCAGCTGGTAGTAGGCCTGGATCAGGTCGAGGGTTTCCTTGCGGGAAAACATCTCGCCGCCATTGGCGCCGGCCTGTTCCTTGCGTTCCATGGCTTCGGCCAGGCCGTCGTAGAAATAGCTGATCGGCGTCTCCAGCGCTTCGGACAGTTGCCACAGGCGCGCTGCCGAGATGCGGTTCGCGCCGCACTCGTATTTCTGGATCTGCTGGAAGCGGATGCCGACCTGGACGGCCAGCTGTTGTTGCGTCAGCCCCAGCAGGCGACGACGACGGCGCAGGCGGCGCCCCAGGTGAAGGTCGATATCGGTGGCCATTGCCCAGTCCCCTTTGTCTAGCGGGCTGTGCCAAAGCGGCACGGCTCGCCTGAACCGCCGCAACGACCATGCCGCGTTCTCGTGACGGGCGAGCGATGGCGAACGCAGGTCGAGGAACCCGCGATTATGGACAGGCAACCTCTGCCGCCGAAGCGCATTATTCAGGCCACCTAAGCTTTGGAAGGAATGGAACCATGGGTCTCGGAATTATCGGCTGGATCGTAGTCGGCATCTTCGCCGGCTGGCTCGCGGAAAAGGTCATGGGTCGTAATCACGGCCTCGTCACCAATCTGATCGTCGGCGTCGTCGGCGCCCTGCTCGGCGGCTTCATCGCCGGCAACCTGCTCGGTCTGGCCGTCGGCGGCTTCAACCTGGTGACCCTGCTGGTCGCGTTCGGCGGCGCCGTGCTGCTGCTGTTCCTGCTGGGTCTGGTCAAGCGTCGCGGCTGATCCGCCGTTAGCGGACACAAGAAAGGGGCGGCCCGACGGGCCGCCCCTTTTTCGTTGGACTGACGAGGCCCTAGCCTTGGGGAGTCGGCGGGGTCGAGCCGTCCGGCTCACGGGCGTCGTCGGTCGTCTTGGGTTCAGCCGGGGCCGGGGTCGGGCTCGGATTCGCGGCCGGATCGCCGGCGGCGGGCACAGTCCCGCTCTCGCCGGTCGCAGCCGTCTCTTCGACCACCGGAGCCGTGTTGAACTCGGCCGAGCTGATGCCGACCACGACATTGGCCCCTTGCTGGGTCAGGCCGCCCAGCGGGACGCCGCGCAGATCGCCGTCAGCGCCGCGAACAGTGAGCTCCTGCTCGCCGGCGGCATTGCTGTGAACGCCTTCGAGGGTGCCGAGAACTGTGCCGTCCGAGCCCGTGACGCTGGAACCCGGTTGAAGCTGGAGCGAGCCCTCGGCCTGGGCGGTCGGCGCGGTCTGGGGCGCGGCCGGAGCCATGGCGTCCTGGGCCAGGACCGGGGCGGCGGTCAGGAAAGCAGCGGTCACGCCGGCCAGAAGAACTGTCTTGCGGATCATGTTTCTGTCGCTTGATGGAACGGGACAAGAGCGCCCGCCGACGGACCTAACCACATCCGTTACGGATTGTTTCAGTCGCCCGGAAATGACCTTTTCTGCGCCAGTATCGGCCGGATCACGTCGGATTCCGGCCTCAGAGCATCGCGGGAATGACACGATCCGGGGGACGGTGGCCGTTCTGGTAGGTCATCACATTGAGGATCACGCGGTCGCCCATATCCTGACGCGCCTCCAGCGTCGCCGAACCCAGGTGGGGCAGCAGGACGACATTGGGCAGGCCGGTCAGGCCCGGATGGATCACCGGCTCGTTCTCGTAGACGTCCAGCCCGACGCCTGACAGCGACCGGCGCGCCAGGGCCTCGGCCAGGGCCGCCTCGTCGATCAGTTCGCCCCGCGCCGTGTTGATCAGGATGGCGTGCGGCGGCAGCAGCGCCAGCCGCCGGGCCGACAGCAGGTGATGCGTCTCCCGGGTCGCCGGACAGTTCAGCGAGATGACGTCCATTCGCGCCAGCATCTGGTCCAGGTCGTCCCACCAGGTCGCGCCCAGCTCTTCGACGATCCGTTCCGAGACAGGCTTCCTGTTATGATAGTGGACCTGCATGCCGAAGGCCCTGGCCCGGCGGGCCAGGGCCTGTCCGATCCGGCCCATGCCGACGATCCCCAGCCGCTTGCCCCACAGCTTGCGTCCGCACATCCAGGTCGGGGTCCAGCCCTCGAACTTGCCGGCCGCCACGACCTCGGCCCCCTCCACGATCCGGCGGCTGACGGCGAGGATCAGACCCATGGCGAGGTCGGCGGTATCCTCGGTCAGGACGCCCGGCGTATTGGTGACGATGATCTGGCGGGCGACGGCGGCGTCGATGTCGATGTGATCCACCCCGGCGCCGAAATTGGCGATCATCTTCAGCTGCGCGCCGGCGCCGTTGATCAGGGCGGCGTCGATCTCGTCGGTGATGGTGGGAACCAGGATGTCGGCGCGCTGGACGGCGGCCTCCAGCGCCGCCCGGTCCATCGGGATGTCCTTCAGGTTCAGTTCGGCGTCGAACAGTTCGCGCATGCGAGTCTCGACTGCGTCGGGCAATCTTCTGGTTAAGACGACCTTAAGCCTGGGGCTGGACATAGGGACCTTGGGTTATTCACGGGCGCCACACGGGCAGGCCCGGGTGCGCCGGGTCGATGCCAGTGACTAGCAAGTTCGGGTCTAGCAAGTCTCGCAGCCGCTTCCAAAGCCTCTCGCGTCGCATCGGCGGCGTGGCGGCCTTGCTGGGTCTGGCGGTCCTCGCCGGAGCGAGCGCCACCATGCCCGACGGGCGGCCGACGCCGACGGGGCTGGAGGTGCCGCGCTGGCTGACGCTGAAGTCCTCGGAAGTGCGCGCCCGCATGGGACCGGGCCTCGACTACCGCATCCTCTGGGAATATCGCGCCGCCGGCCTGCCGGTGCAGGTCATCGCCGAGACGCGCGAATGGCGAAAGATCTGCGATCCTGAAGGCTCCGTCGCCTGGGTCCATCGCAGCGTGGTCTCGGCCCGACGCGGAGCCTTCAACGCCTCGCTGCAGGAGGTCCCGATCCGCACCGGTCGCTCTGATGACGCGGCGGTGAAGGCCCGGTTCTCGCCGCGCTCCGTGGTCGCCCTGGACGACTGCAAGGACGGCTGGTGCGAGGTCCGGGCCCGCAAGCTGCGCGGCTGGGTGGCGGAAGGGTCGATCTTCGGCGCCGGCGCCCGTCCCCTGTGCGACGTGTCACGCCCGGCAGGCGAAGCGCCCTGATTGTTGCCCTCTTCCGCAAGGGGAGAAGGAAAACACCATCATACCCATCAACGGACGCCCGGAATTGCCCAACGATTTCAATGCCCGGAACTTTTGAGAGCCCTTTTACCAGGCGCCGTCCGAAACGGGCGTACACTTCTCCCGTCCCGTCGCGAGGGGAAGGCGTCCTGGGCCCAGGACCCGGACGTGCGGCGGGGCGCGATCGAGCGGGAAACCGCATTGTGGATCCGACCGAGGACCCATGTCCGGCGTAGAATCTGGACTTGTGGAGGCACGAACCGGAAGCGATGCGGGACTGTCCATGGGGCGTAAAACCGTGGAGCCCGGAGGGGCCTGAAACCCTCCGCCCGTCGTGGGCTTAAGTCTTTCTGGGATTAAACGGCGCCAAGCGTCGGGGCCGCAAGAGGCACACCCGACAGGCCGCTTCGAAGCCCACCATTGACTGCTCACGTCCAATCGAGCGCGACGGAGCCCTGGCGCGAGCCGAAAATTCTCATCCGGTCCCCGTAACGCGAAAGCAGGGGGCCATCTCGGTTCCGGGCGACCGCCCGGGCTCCGTCGACTTCCCCACCCGTTCACAGCGGAAGAGCGATGACGCTTGCCTGCACCCAGACGCCGTGCATCCCCGCGAAGGCGGGGACCCAGGTTTTGCCAAGGGCGAGATGATTGTGATCATCGTGAACAGGTCATCGGCGCCGCCTGTCGCCCAAAGCACTGGGTCCCCGCCTTCGCGGGGATGCTCGGAATGGGTGGCCTTCACAGCCAAGCTTGCCCCCGTCACCAGTTGAGCCGCCCGCTCCCCTCGTGTAACCCCGGCGCAACACCACGGAGTCGCAATCGCCTTGACCGCCTCGAAATACCCGTCGTCGTTCGACCACGCCGCCCTGCTGGCCTCGGGCCGGGGCGAGCTGTTCGGGCCGGGCAACGCCCAGCTTCCGGCTCCGCCGATGCTGATGTTCGACCGGATCACCGAGATCAGCGGCGACGGCGGTGAGCATGGCAAGGGCTACGTCGAGGCCGAACTCGATATCCATCCGGACCTGTGGTTCTTCCAGTGCCACTTCATCGGCGATCCGGTCATGCCCGGCTGCCTCGGTCTGGACGCCATGTGGCAGCTGGTCGGCTTCTATCTGGGCTGGATCGGCGGCCCCGGCCGGGGTCGCGCCCTCGGCGTCGGTGAGGTCAAGTTCACCGGCCAGGTCCAGCCGAACGTGAAGAAGGTCACCTACAAGATCACCCTGAAGCGGGTCATCAACCGTCGTCTGGTGATGGGAATCGCCGATGGGGTGATGGAAGCCGACGGTGTGCCTATCTATACGGCCACGGACATGCGCGTGGGCCTGTTCGGGGCGGGTCAGACCGCCCCCGAACCGGTCGGCGGCTCGTCCGAAGTCGGCTAATCGACATAATCCGCGACCAACGTGGACAAGGCAAAAGGAAACACTATGCGGCGTGTCGTCGTTACGGGTCTGGGCATCGTCTCCTCCATTGGCACGGGCCAGGAGGAGGTCACGGCCTCCCTGCGCAATGCCCGGTCGGGCGTGGTCTCGGCCCCCGATCACATCAAATACGGCTTCCGCTCGCAGGTCTGGGCGCCCCCGTCGCTGGGCGTGACGGCCGAGGACTGGGCCCCGCTGGTCGACCGTCGCGCGGCGCGCTTTCTGGCCAATGGCACGGCCTGGGGCCATATCGCCTTCGAGGAGGCGCTGAAGGATTCCGGCATGACCCCGGAAGAGATCAAGTCCGAGCGCATCGGCCTGATCGTCGGCGAGGGCGGCCCCTCGACCCAGGTCATCCTGCAGGCGGCTCAGACGACGATCGAAAAAGGCGCGCCCAAACGCATCGGCCCGTTCGCCGTGCCCAAGGCCATGGCTTCGGGCCCCTCGGCCGTCCTGGCGACCTGGTTCCAGCTGAAGGGGATCAACTATTCGATCTCATCGGCCTGCGCGACCAGCGCCCACTGCATCGGCGCGGGCGCCGAACAGATCGCCTGGGGCAAGCAGGACGTGGTCTTCGCCGGCGGGGTCGAGGACATCGACTGGTCCATGTCCAACATGTTCGACGCCATGGGCGCCATGTCGTCCGACTTCAACGAAACGCCGGGCCGCGCCAGCCGCGCCTATGACAAGGACCGCGACGGCTTCGTCATCGCCGGCGGGGCCGGAATCGTGGTGCTGGAAGAATATGAGCGGGCCGTGGCGCGCGGCGCGACCATCTATGCCGAGGTGACCGGTTACGGCGCCAATTCCGACGGCCACGACATGGTCGCCCCGTCGGGAGAGGGCGCCGAGCGCTGCATGAAGATCGCGCTCAACATGGCCGGCAATCCGAAGATCGACTACCTCAACCCGCACGGCACCTCGACCCCGGTGGGCGACTCCAAGGAGATGGGGGCGGTCCGCAATGTCTTCGGCGACCAGATGCCGATGATCTCCTCGACCAAGTCGCTGACCGGCCATTCGCTCGGCGCGGCCGGGGCGCAGGAAGCCATCTACTGCCTGCTGATGATGAAGCACGGCTTCGCCGCCGAGAGCGCCCATATCGAAAACCTCGACCCCGAGTTCGAGGGCATGCCGATCCTGCGCGAACGCCATGACGGCGAGCTGAAGCACGTCATGTCCAACTCGTTCGGCTTCGGCGGCACCAACGGGACGCTGATCCTCTCGAAGGTCTGACGCGACCGGGACGCGCCGGCATTCCCCCGGGACCGCTGGAGACGAAACCCTGGAACCCAACCCCTATATCCTCTTCCTTCTGGGCCTTGGCGCGGTGGTTCTGCTCGTCTCCTGGGCTCCAAAGGGGCTAAGCCGATTCCCGATCTCGCTGGCGATGATCTGTGTCGGGCTGGGCGTTGCGATCTTCAGTCTGGACGTGCTGTCCTTCGATCCGGATCCGCGCACCTGGGACACGCTGACTGAGCGGCTGACGGAGCTGGTCGTCATCATCTCCCTGATGGGAGCGGGCTTGAAGCTGGATCGACCGGTCAGCCTGAAGGGCTGGGGACCGACCTGGCGGCTGCTCGCCATCGCCATGCCGCTGACCATCGCGGCCACGGCCTGGCTGGGGGTCGCAGGTCTGGGGTTCAGCCTGGCCATGGCGCTGCTGCTGGGCGCGGCGATGGCGCCGACCGATCCCGTCCTGGCCTCCGACGTCCAGACCGGACCGCCGAAATCGGGCGAGGAGAACGAGGTCCGCTTCAACCTGACCGCCGAGGCCGGGCTGAACGACGCCCTGGCCTTCCCGTTCGTGAACCTGGCCATTCTCGTCTCGCTGTCGGGGGCGGCGGTCTGGACAGGCCAGGGGCTGGCGCATTGGGCCGCAGTCGATGTCGTCTGGAAGCTGGTCGCGGGGGCGGCCATGGGCTGGGCCGTCGGCAAGGCGATGGGCTGGCTGATCTTCCAGGCCCACAACAACGGCATCTCGCGCCACGCCGACGGACTGGTGGCGATCGGGGCCACCTTCATCGCCTATGCGGCGACCGAAATCGTTCACGGCTACGGATTTCTCGCGGTCTTCGTCTGCGCCCTGACGATCCGGGCCTCGGAGCGCGAGGACGATTTCCACGAAGAGATGCACGACTTCGCCGAACAGATCGAACGGCTTCTGATGATGCTCGTGCTGGTGCTGTTCGGGGGAGCCCTGGCCAACGGCCTGCTGGACGCCCTCACCTGGACCGACGCCCTGATCGGCCTGGCGCTTCTGTTTATCGTCCGGCCGGTCGTGGGTTACGTGTCGCTGATCGGATCGCCGCTGCTGAAGCGTGATCGCATCATGCTCGCCTGGCTGGGCATCCGGGGTCTGGGTTCGGTCTATTACCTGGCCTACGGCCTCAGCCACGGGGATTTCGGCGACTCGGAGCGTCTCTGGGCGATCACAGGCTTCATCATCCTGGTGTCGATCATTGTCCACGGGATCACGGCGACGCCGCTGATGGCGCTGCTGGAGCGACTGGCCGGCCGGTCTTTGCAGGGGAGAGCCGCCCCTGCTAACCCTCCGCGTGACGAACGACTCGGCTGACCGCCGGGCCTGAAGGAGAGACGACCATGGCGAGCGAGAGCGGCTGGAACCTGCCCGCAGGCGAACTCATGAAGGGCAAGAAGGGCCTGGTCATGGGGGTCGCGAACTCGAACTCCATCGCCTGGGGCATCGCCTCCCAGCTGGCCGCGCAGGGGGCCGAACTGGCCTTCACCTATATGGGCGAGGGGCTCGAACGCCGCGTGCGTCCGCTGGCCGAAAGCGTCGGCGCCAAACTGCTGATCCAGGCCGACGTCACCGACGACGCCTCGATGGACGCGGCCTTTGCGGCGCTGGAAGCCGAGTTCGGCACGATCGACTTTGTCGTCCACTCCGTCGCCTTCGCCAACAAGGACGAGCTCAAGGGCTCGTTCATCGACAACACCAGCCGCGACAGCTTCCTGCTGGCCATGAACATCTCGTGCTTCAGCTTTGTCGATGTGGCGCGGCGGGCGTCGAAGATCATGCCCAACGGCGGGTCGATGATCACCATGACCTACCTCGGCTCCGAGCGGGCCATCCCGAACTACAACACCATGGGCGTGGCCAAGGCGGCGCTGGAGGCGGCGACCCGCTACATCGCCCGCGATCTGGGTCCGCGCGGCATCCGCGTCAACGCCATCTCGGCCGGGGCCATGCGCACCCTGTCTCTGGCGGGCATCTCCGGCGGCCGGGGCATGATCGCCCAGGGCCGCGCCATGTCGGCGATGAAGGAGGACACCTCGATGGAAGGGGTCGCCGGCGCCGCCCTGTGGCTGTGCTCGGACCTCGGCTTCTCGACTACGGGCGAAGTCATCCACGTCGACGCGGGCTTCCACATGATGGGTCTGGCCGGGGACGAAGAGGCGTAAAGCTCCCGTTGCTCCCGGCCGCCAATCCTTTAGTGTCTGGAACCAAGCAAGTTTAGGCGACGGCTGATTCAGCCTCGCCCCGGGCCCTGAGACGACATGCAACTGACCATCGAACGTTCCGCGCTCCTGAAGGCCCTTGGCCACGTTCAGAGCGTGGTCGAGCGCCGGAACACAATTCCGATCCTGTCCAACGTCCTGCTGTCGGCGGGGCGCGACAAGCTGAGCTTCGCCGCCACCGATCTGGACATGGAGATGGTCGACGAGGCCGATGCGACCGTCCAGGTCGAGGGCCAGATCACCGCGCCGGCCCATACCCTCTACGAGATCGTCCGCAAGCTCCCGGACGGGGCCGAGGTCGCCTTGATCTACAACGGCGACGATCCGCGACTGACGGTCCAGGCGGGCCGGTCCAAATTCAATCTGCCGGTCCTGCCGGCTGGCGACTTCCCGGTCATGTCGACCGAGACCTCGGGCACACGCTTCACCCTGATGAAGGAAGATCTGGCGCGTCTGATCGACAAGACCCGCTTCGCCGTCTCGACCGAAGAGACGCGATACTATCTAAATGGCCTCTATCTGCACACGGTGTCGGAGGGCGGCATTCCGCTGCTTCGGGCCGTGGCAACCGACGGCCACCGCCTGGCCCTGGCCGAGACCCCGGCCCCTGAAGGCGCAGCCGGCGGTCCCGGCGTGATCGTGCCGCGCAAGACCATCGACCAGGTGCGCCGCCTGCTCGACGACGGCTCGGGCCCGGTCGAGATCCAGGTCTCGCCGCAGAAGATCCGTTTCGAGTTCGGCCAGGCCTCCCTGACCTCCAAGGTCATCGACGGCGCCTTCCCCGACTATATGCGCGTCATCCCCAAGGGGAACGACAAACAGGCCGACATCGACAACGCCGTCTTCGCCTCCGCCGTCGACCGGGTCGCCACCATCTCGGCCGAGAAGAGCCGCTCGGTGAAACTGGCCTTCGAGCTGGATCGCGTCACCCTGACCGTCCGCAACATGGAGGCCGGCCAGGGCGTGGAAGAGGTCGAGATCGGCTATTCCGAGGCCCCGTTCGAGATCGGCTTCAACGCCCGCTACCTGTTAGACGTCGCCGGCCAGATCACCGGCGAGAACGCCACCTTCCTGTTCGCCGATCCGGCCTCGCCGACGCTGGTGCTCGATCCGGGCGATCCTGGCGTCCAGTATGTGCTGATGCCGCTGCGGGTTTAAGCCCGAGGCGGCGGGTTCGCCCCTCGTGATCACCTCCCTCACCCTCACCGATTTCCGGTCCTACGCGTCCGCGGCCCTGCCCATTCCGGCGGGGCCGGTGGTGCTGCATGGGCCGAACGGGGCGGGGAAGACCAATCTGCTGGAGGCCTTGAGCCTGTTCACGCCGGGCAAGGGCCTGCGTGGGGCGACGGCGCAGGAGATGGGACGCCGCGAGCCGGGCGAGGCCGGCGGGCGGGCCTGGGCCGTGTCCCTGACGCTGGACGGCGCCGACGGCGACGAGGTCCGGCTCGGGACCGGGGTTCAGGTCGCCGGGGCTGGGCGCCGGATGGTGCGGATCGACGGTGAGACGGCCCAGCCCGGGCGGTTGCTGGACTATCTGCGGCCCGTCTGGGCGACGCCGGAGCAGGACCGGCTGTTCTCCGACGCGCGGGCCGAGCGGCTGAAGTTCTTCGACCGGCTGGTGTTCGCCGCCGACCCCGGCCATGCGGCGGCGGTCGCGGGATACGAGAAGGCGCTGCGCGAGCGGCTGCGGCTGTTGATCGACGGCGCCGAGGGCAGGGAAGCCGACCCGCTATGGCTCGATGCGCTCGAGGCCCGACTGGCCGAGACCGGGGCGCGGGCGGCGACGGCGCGGGCGCGGGCGCTGACGGTGCTGCAGGCGGCGATCGACGCACGCTCGGAACGGCCCTTCCCCCAGGCGGATCTGGCCCTGGTCGGGGAAACGGAGCGACTGGCCGAGGGCGGCGCTGACGCGGAGGCTCTGGCGGCTTCGATCCGCGAGGGGATGGCGCGGGCGCGGAGCCGGGACGGGGCGGCGGGCCGGTCGCTGTACGGGCCGCATCGGGCCGACCTGACCGCCCTGCACCGGGAGAAGAACCGACCCGCGGCGGAGGGGTCATCGGGCGAGCAGAAGGCCCTCGTTCTCAACCTGATCCTGGCCCAGGTCGGGCGGCTGTCGGGGGGCGAGGCCGCGCCGGTCCTGTTGCTGGATGAGGCGCCGGCGCATCTGGATTCCCATCGGCGGGCGGCCCTGTTCGACGAGATCACGGCCCTGGGCCTGCAGGCCTTCATGACCGGGACCGAGGCCGAGCTGTTCGAACCGCTGGTCGGGCGGGCGACCTTCGTGCGGGTCGAGGGCGGGGCGCTGACGCCGGGATGACGCGTCCGTTTCGTCCGTCGAAAACAGGGTGACGAAACGGACAAGACGGACGAACGCCGCCGTATCCAGGATTTCAAAGACCTGTCTGGGAGGTGGGAGCGGTCACGGTTAAGATCAAGGGTAAGGGAAGAATATTTTCCTTTTTCGCTGCTTTCTTTCGTCATCCCCCGGTCTGCACCGCAAGGGCGGCTTGCCGGAGGATGACGAAAGGAAGGAAGCGAGGGTGAGGCTATGCCGTCGCCGGGTTCGCTTCCCCTGCGAGGCGCGGGTTGGGCGGCTTGCCCCCGAGCCTGTCCATGACCATGAAAACCAGGGGGTTGAGCGAGATCGACAGCAGGGCGGCGGCCAGGATGAGGTCGTGGGTCTCCTGTCGCAACGCCCCCAGCGACACTCCGGCCGCGGCCAGGATGAAGGAGAATTCCCCGACCTGGGCCAGGCTGGCGCTGACGGTCAGGCCGGTGGCCCGGTCCAGGCCGAAACTGTGGGTGATGGCCAGGGCGGCGAGGGTCTTGCCGACGATGACGATGCCCAGGACGCCCAGCACCGACAGGGGGCGCTCGACGAGGATCATCGGGTCGAACAGCATGCCGACCGAGACGAAGAACAGGACTGCGAAGGCGTCGCGCAACGGCAGGGATCGCTCCGCCGCGTTGTGGCCCAGTGGCGTGCCGTTCAACACCAGACCGGCCAGGAAGGCGCCGAGCGCGAAGGAATGGAACAGATAGTAGGCGATCCAGGCGATGCCGAGGGCGATGGCCAGGACGCCGAGGGTGAACAGTTCGCGCGACCGGGTGTGGGCGATCCGCACCAGGATCCAGGGCAGGACCTTGCCGCCGACCAATAGCATGGCGACCACGAATCCTGTGACCTTCAGCAGGGTCCAGCTGACATTCAGGGCCAGGGCGGCCGGATCGACGACCTGCCCTTTGGTCAGGATGATCATCGGCAACATGACCAGGGCGATGACGATGACCAGGTCTTCGACGATCAGCCAGCCGACCGCGATGCGCCCGACCTCGCCCTTGTTCTGGCAGCGCTCCTCCAGCGCCCGCATCAGGACGACGGTGGAGGCGACCGACAGGGCGAACCCCATGAGCAATCCCTCCATGTCCGACATGCCCATGGCGAACCGGCCCAGCGCCCAGCCGAGCGCCGTCGCGGAGGCGATCTGCACCAGGGCCCCCGGAATGGCGACCTTTCTGACCTTCATCAGGTCCGCAGGCGAGAAATGCAGGCCCACGCCGAACATCAGCAGGATGACGCCGATCTCCGCCAGCTGGGGCGCAAGGGTGGTGTCGGCGACGAACCCGGCGGTGTGCGGACCGACAGCGATGCCCGCAACCAGATAACCGACGAGAGGCGACAGCTTCAGCCGATTGGCCAGCATTCCGAACACAAAGGCCAGTACGAAGCCCCCGACCAGGGTGGAAATCAGGCTGTCGGCATGCGGCATCGGCGCTCCCGGATAGGGCTGGTGTCTCTCTCGATGGGTGAGCGCCAGATATTGGGTCTCAACCGGCGAGGGACAAGGCCGCAAAACGTCCTGATCGCTCGCTTTTCGCCTGCGAATTCCTATATAAACGTCGCACCCGGGCGGCCTGAATCGGTCGCCAGGCAAATGCCATTTCTCAGCGGGTTGGACGGCGCAGGGCGCGGTCCGCGACGCCCGCGTCTCCGGACGATTGAATGACCGACGAACCCCTGAGCGCACGCACCGAAGACACGGCCGAAGAGGCCGCCTATGGCGCGGAATCCATCAAGGTTCTCAAGGGCCTGGACGCGGTGCGCAAACGCCCCGGAATGTATATCGGCGATACTGACGACGGGTCCGGCCTGCACCACATGGTGTACGAGGTCGTCGACAACGCCATCGACGAGGCCCTGGCCGGTCACGCCGATCTCGTCGAGGTGATCTTGAACGCCGATGGCTCGGTCACGGTGACAGACAACGGGCGCGGCATCCCGGTCGATATCCACGCCGGGGAAGGCGTGTCGGCCGCAGAGGTCATCATGACCCAGCTGCACGCGGGCGGGAAGTTCGACCAGAATTCCTACAAGGTCTCCGGCGGTCTGCACGGCGTGGGCGTGTCGGTGGTCAACGCCCTGTCGGACTGGCTGAAGCTGGTCATCTTCCGGAACGGCCAGCGCCACGAGATGAAGTTCGAGCGCGGCGACACAGTCGAGAGCCTGCGGGTGACGGGCGAGGCCCCGATGCGCGAGAACGGCAGGGTTCTGAGCGGCACCCAGGTGACCTTCTATCCCTCGATCACGACCTTCGCCCACATCGACTTCGACCTGAAGACGCTGGAGCACCGTCTGCGGGAGCTGGCCTTCCTGAACTCGGGCGTGGTCATCAAGCTGCAAGACCATCGCTATGCCGAAGCCGTCAATATCCTGCTGCATTACGAGGGTGGCGTGGAGGCCTTCGTGCGCCACCTGGACAAGTCCAAGACCCCGATCCTGAAGGACGTCATCGTCATTCGCGGCAAGAAGGACAATATCGAGATCGACCTGGCCCTGTGGTGGAACGACTCCTACCACGAGACCATGCTGTGCTTCACCAACAACATCCCGCAGCGGGATGGCGGCACCCACCTCTCGGCCTTCCGCGCCAGCCTGACCCGCGTCATGGGCGCCTATATCGAGAGCTCCGGCGCCGGCAAGAAGGAGAAGGTCTCCGTCACCGGCGAGGACGCGCGCGAAGGTCTGACCTGCGTCCTGTCGGTCAAGGTGCCGGATCCCAAATTCAGTTCCCAGACCAAGGACAAGCTGGTCTCGTCCGAGGTGCGGCCGGCGGTCGAGGGGCTCTGCTCCGAAGGGCTGGCGCAATGGTTCGAGGAACATCCGCTGGAGGCCAAACAGGTCGTCGGCAAGATCATCGAGGCGGCCTCGGCGCGTGAGGCGGCCCGCAAGGCGCGCGACCTGACCAGGCGCAAGTCGGCGCTGGAAATCTCCAGCCTGCCCGGCAAGCTGGCCGACTGTCAGGAACGCGATCCGGCCAAGTCCGAACTGTTCATCGTCGAGGGCGACAGCGCCGGCGGCTCGGCCAAACAGGCCCGCAACCGCGAGAACCAGGCCGTCCTGCCCCTGCGTGGCAAGATCCTCAACGTCGAGCGCGCCCGGTTCGACCGGATGCTGTCGTCCGAACTGATCGGAACCCTGATCCTGGCGCTCGGCACCGGCATCGGGCGTGACGACTTCAACGCCGACAAGCTGCGCTACCACAAGATCATCCTGATGGCCGACGCCGACGTCGACGGCGCCCACATCCGGACCCTGCTCCTGACCTTCTTCTATCGCCAGATGCCGGAGCTGATCACCCGCGGCCACGTCTATATCGCCCAGCCGCCGCTCTACAAAGTCGCCAAGGGCAAGCAGAGCCGGTACCTCAAGGACCAGTCCGAGATGGACTCCTACCTGATCGAGGAAGGGTCGTCGGAGGCCGAGCTTGACCTGTCGAACGGCGAACGCCGGATGGGTCTCGATCTGCAGTCCCTGGTGCGTGACGCCAAGGCCTATAGCGCCAGCGTCGACCGTTTGAGCCAGCGCGCACCGGCCTTCGCCATCGAACAGGCGGCCCTGGCCGGTCTGTTCGCCGATGAGGCCGACATGGCCGGGGTGTCCGCCGCTGCGGCCGCGCGGCTGAACCTCTATGCCGAGGAAGGCGACGGGGCGTGGACGGGCGAGCCCGGAGAGCAGGGCGCGGTGGTCTTCACCCGATCACGCCGTGCGGTGCAGGAAACGATCGTGCTGGAAGAGGCGCTGATCCGCTCGCTGGACGCGCGTCGCCTGGCCGAACGGGCGAGTGCGTTCGAGGGCGTGTTCGCGGCGCCCGCCACCTATCGCCGCAAGGACAAGTCGACGACGATCCGGGGTCCGCTCGACCTGCTCAACGCCGTGCTCGACGCCGGCAAGAAGGGCCTGTCGATCCAGCGCTACAAGGGTCTGGGCGAGATGAACCCGGAACAGCTGTGGGAGACGACGCTGGACGTCAATGCCCGCACCCTGCTGCGCGTCCAGGTCGACCACGCTGATGACGCCGACGACCTGTTCGCCAAGCTGATGGGCGACGTGGTCGAGCCACGCCGCGAGTTCATCCAGGAAAACGCCCTGGACGCGGCGGTGGACGTCTGACGGCGACGTCCAGGATCGGCCTCAGGGCCGGCCCGCGTCGACATAGGCCTTCACGCTCGCATAGGACGGCGGCGAGGGGCGCATGTCCTCGCAGCTGATCTCGCGGATGGCGTCATCGAAGCTGTCGGGGGCGATCGATTCCCACGGCTCCTCGGTGTCGTAGGGTTCCTCGGGCACGCCATCCGCGAAGGCGTCGCTCGAGGTGGCGACATGCGACTGACGGCCGCTGCAGCGGATGCCGAACTGGTCGACCGTATGGGAATAGTCGCCGGCGGTCGTGTCCATCGGCACGCGGGCGACCATGACCGTCAGCTCGTCGCCGGTCCGGACGACGCTGTTCACATCGATCAGATAGTGTTTCGCCTCGGCGCGAGAGAAGGCCCACCACTCGGGCCCGGTGGCTTCCTGAACCGGCGCGGGGGCGCCGCCCAGCACCTCTTCCTGAGGCGGCGCCGTCTGGGCCTGCGCCGCAGCGGCCCCGAAAATTACCATGGCGGTCGCGATCGCGTATTTCCGGATAGTCATAGTCGCCTCCCCAGACGGACACTTGTCTGCCATATTTCGCGCCGTTGCGAAGCGAAGATCAAGGGTCGACCGGTCAACCCTTTGCCCACTTCCCCGTTCAGGGTCCTGACATGTTGCGCGCCCTGATCATCTCACTCGCCATGTTCCTCCTCCCGGCTGTCGCCCAGGCGCAGTCGAGCGGGTCGTTCCGATCCGACCGGCTGGTCGTCACGGTCCGGGGCGAGGGGCCCGACGTGATCCTGATCCCCGGCCTGGCCTCGACCAGTGACGTCTGGGCGCGGACGGCGAACCGGCTCGATGATCGTTACAGGGTGCACCTCGTGTCGATCCGGGGCTTCGGCAACGTCCCGGCCGGGGCGAACGTGGACGGGGCGCTGGTGGCGCCGGTGGCGGCGGAGCTGCGGCGCTACATCGCCTCACAGGGCCTGCGACGCCCTGCGGTCATCGGTCATTCGATGGGCGGGCTGGTGGCGCTCAGGGCCGCCGCCGACGCCGGGCGGGACCGCCGTGGGCCCCAGGTCGGCCGGGTCATGGTGGTGGACGCCACCCCCTTCTTCCCCTCCCTGATCAGTCCGGGCGCGACCGTCGGAGATGTCGAACCCCTGGCCCAGATCGCCTATCAGGCCCTGCTGTTTCTCGGCGACGAGGCCTTGCGGACGCAGGGAACACTGCTGGGCGAACAGCTCGGCGGTGCGGCCGACAGCGTGTTCGGGACGCTCGGCTGGCAGGGCGGCGACCGTCAGGTTCTGGCCCAGGGCCTCTACGAGGTCATGACCACGGACCTGCGCAGTCGTTTGCCGGACATCGCGGCGCCGGTGACCGTCGTCTATGGCTGGAGCGCAGACGGGAACTCGCCGCGCGCCCATCTGGATGCCCTGTTCGCCGCCGGCTACCGCAACCTGCGAGCGCCCGCCCGGTTCGAACGGATCGAGGGCGCCGAACACATGGTCATGATCGACCAGCCGACGCGGTTCCTGGCGGCGGTGACGCGGTTTCTAGGCTAGCCACTCCGCCGTCGTCTCGCGGGCCAGCATCTCCTCATACGACGGCCGCGCCCGGACCACCGCCCAGCGGTCGCCGTCGACCAGCACCTCGGGCACGAGCGGGCGGGAGTTGTATTCGCTCGACATCACTGCCCCATAGGCGCCGGCGCCGGTGAAGACGACGAGGTCGCCGGCCTGCAGCGGGGCGAGCGAGCGGCCGCGCGCGAAGGTGTCGCCGGTCTCGCAGACGGGACCGACGATGTCATAGACGACTTCGGCGCCCTCGCGCGGGACCACGGGCTTCACCTCGTGGAAGGCGTCGTACATGGCCGGGCGCATCAGGTCGTTCATGGCCGCGTCCAGCACCAGGAATTTTCGGCCGTCTGCCCGTTCGGTGACCTGGATGACCCGGGTCAGCAGGACCCCGGCATTGGCGGCCAGCAGGCGGCCTGGCTCGAACGCCGCCTCGACGTTCAGGCCGTCCAGCACTCGGGCGACCATGGCGGCGTAGTCGACGGGCGAGGCCGTCTTCGCTCCGCCGGTGTAGGGCACGCCCAGGCCGCCGCCGAGGTCGATGCGGGTCACCGGCAGCCCCTGCTGACGCAGGGTCTCGGTCAGTTTGCGCAACAGGCTGAAGGCGGCCTCCAGCGGCGCCAGGTCGGTGATCTGGCTGCCGATATGGCAGGCCAGCGCCACCGGGTTCAGGTGCGGGCTGGCGGCGGCGCGGGCGTAGAGAGCCATCGCCTCGTCGGCCGGGACGCCGAACTTGTCGCCCTCTCCGCCCGTGGTGATCTTGGCATGACCACCGGCGCCGATCTTCGGGTTCACCCGGATGGCGACGTCGGGCTTGGCGCCCTTGTCCGCTGCGATCGCGATCAGCCGGTCGAGCTCGGGCACGCTCTCGACATTGATCTGGCGCACCCCGACCTCGAGGGCGAAGGCCAGTTCGTCGTCGGTCTTGCCCACGCCCGAGAAGATGATGCGGTCGCCCGGGATGCCCGCCTTGAGCGCGCGCCGGATCTCGCCCTCCGACACCGTGTCGGCGCCGCAGCCGAGACGGGCCAGGGTCGCCAGCACCGACAGGTTGGAATTCGACTTGACCGCGAAGGCGATCAGACTGTCGCCCAGCACCGACCGATGGGCGTCCAGCGCCTCGCGCAGCACCCGGTAATGCCGCGTCAGGGTGGCGCTCGAATAGACGTAGACCGGCGTGCCGACGGTCTCGGCGAGCGTGGTCAGCGCGACCTGTTCGGCGTGCAGTTCGCCACTGACGAGATCAAAGTGATCCAAAAGGCCTATCCAGAAAATCCTCCCCCGTCGGGGGAGGTGGCGCGCCGCGCCTTCGCGACGGGACGGAGGGGGCTCACCGCGTACACCGGCGTCTCCGGCCGGCCCCCTCCGCCCCTTCGGGGTCCCCCTCCCCCGATGGGGGAGGATTGAAAACTATTGAGGCTCGCGACCGGCGGCGGTGCCGCCGATGGGGTTTGAGGGGCCGCCGTCGATCGGCATCTGGCTGGAGGGACGGTTGATCGTCGCCGGGTCGGGCAGGGCCGGGGCGCGGGCGTCGCGCGGCGCGCGCTCGGTCTCGCGCGGGGCCGGACTCTCCAGGTCGGCCATCCGGCCGCAGCCGGCGGCGACGACAGCGAGAATGGCGAGGGCGCCGAGGGTGAGGACCTTGGTCATGAGAGGCGGACTTTCCAATCGGCGATGCGCGCGCGGACCTGTTCCGGCGCGGTTCCCCCGAAACTCTGGCGGCTGGCGCAGGAAGCCTCAGGCGTGAGCACCTTGTAAACGGCCTCCGTCACTCCGGGATGCAGGCTCTGCAATTCGGCGAGCGGCAGTTGCGCCAGACCCACGCCCAGCTGCTCCGCCCGCTTCACGGCGGCTCCCGTCACATGGTGCGCCTGGCGGAACGGCAGGTCGGCCTCGCGCACGAGCCAGTCGGCCAGGTCGGTCGCCGTGGAGAAGCCCCAGCCGGCGGCCTCGGCCATCCGTTCCGTATTCGGACGGAAGGCGCTGACCATCGCCGTCATGGCGGTCAGGGCCAGGTCCAGGGCGTCCATGGCCTCGAACACCGGCGGCTTGTCCTCCTGCATGTCCTTGGAATAGGCGAGCGGCAGGCCCTTCATGACGGTCGACAGGGCCACGAACGAGCCCATGATCCGGCCGGTCTTGGCCCGGACCAGTTCGGCGGCGTCGGGGTTGCGCTTCTGCGGCATGATCGACGAGCCGGTGGTCAGGTCGTCGGGCAGGGAGACGAAACCGAACATCGGCGTCATCCAGATCACGATCTCCTCGGCCAGACGCGACAGGTGGCCGGCGGTGATCGAGGCGGCGGCCAGGGTCTCCAGCGCGAAATCACGATCCGACACGGCGTCCAGCGAATTGCCCATCGGCCGGTCGAAGCCGAGCGCGGCCGCCGTCGCATGGCGGTCGATGGGGAAGGGCGAGCCGGCCAGGGCGGCGGCGCCGAGCGGGCTCTCGTTCATGCGGGTTCGGGCGTCGGAGAACCGGCCCGCGTCGCGACCGGCCATCTCGACATAGGCCATGAGGTGGTGGCCGAGCGTCACCGGCTGTGCCGTCTGCAGATGGGTGAAGCCGGGCATCAGGTCGCCGGCATGCTGTTCGGCGCGGGCCAGCAGGGCGCGCTGCAGGGCCTGCAGCTGTTCCACCGACCGGTCGCAGGCGTCCCGAACCCACAGGCGGAAGTCGACGGCGACCTGGTCGTTGCGGCTGCGGGCCGTGTGCAGACGGCCCGACGGCTCGCCGATCAGCTCCGACAGCCGGGCCTCCACGTTCAGGTGGATGTCCTCGTATTCGTCGCGGAAGGGGAAGGTCCCGGCCTCGATCTCGGCCTGGATCGTGTCGAGCCCGCCGAGGATGGCCGCGCCGTCCTGCGCGGTCACGATGCCCTGGTCGATCAGCATGCGGCAATGCGCCCGCGAGCCGCGCAGATCCTGTGCCCACAGGCGTTGGTCGACGCCGATGGAGACGTTGATCGCCTGCATGATGTCGGCGGGCTTGGCGGAAAAGCGTCCGCCCCATAGGGTCTGCCCGGCCGGGGCCGTAGTGTGGGCCGGGTCTTTGGAGTTGGGCATGAGCGGCTCGAAAAGGGGCGTCTGGATCGTGGGAGCGTCGGCGCTGGCAGTCGTCGCCGGCGGAGCGGTCGGCACCCTATACGCCATGCACGCCGGTCCTTTCAAAGCCGAGGCGCCCGCGGTGGCCGAAAAGAGCGAACTGGCCCGGTTCGCGGTCGGCTCGCTGGCCGCCCTGGACACGCCCGCCGCCCTGGAGGCTGCGCCCGACTATGTCTTCAAGACCCGCAACGGCGCCGACGTCCGTTTTGCCGACTTCCGGGGCAAGGTGGTTCTGGTCAATCTGTGGGCCATGTGGTGCGCCCCGTGCCGCACCGAGATGCCGACGATCGCGGCCCTGGCCTCGGCCTATCCGGACGGCGATCTGGTGGTTCTGCCGATCAATGTCGACACGGGCGCGGACCCGGTGGCCGACGCGAAGAGCTTTATCGACGTGCACGAGCCGCTGCCCTTCTACGGCGATCCGAAATTCCAGTTGCCGTTCGAGTTTCCGGGCAAGGGCAAGATGCCCCAGACGATCCTGCTGGACCGTCAGGGGCGGATCCGGGCCGCCTTCGCCGGCGAGGCCGACTGGAACAGCCCCGAGGCGAAGGCCTTGATCGACGCGGTGCTGGCGGAGCCGCTGTCTTCCTAGGTCTCTGTCGCTCGCTGCGGGACGGCTACTGCGCCGGGGCCGGCACCCGCTGATCCGTCGTCGGGTTGACTGCGCCCGGGCGGCCATCGGCGGCGGCCTCGGCCTGATTGGCTTCCAGACGATCGGCGACATTGCCGGCGCCGGTCTCCACGGCCTGGGCCGCCTTCATCGCGCCGGACTCGATCACTTCACCGGCCTGGGCGGCGGCGACGCCAGCCCTGTCGGCGGCCTCCGAGGCCGTGACCCCGGCGTTGTCGGCGGCGACCTCCGCCTTGGCCTCGGTGTTCTCCTGTTCAGCCTCGGTGCAGGCGACGACGCCCAGCGACAGGGCGGCAATGGCGGAGACAGCCAGAAGCGACGGAATGCGAATGGTCATAGGGGAGCCCTCGGACAGCGTTGAACCTTTGCCGTCAACGCCGGTCGCCATGATCGGTTGCGGCGATGGCGCGGCGAAGCACCAGAGGCGCGGTTACGGCCAACTGAACCGAGGCCGGCGTTCATGTTGATTCCGGGAGCCTTGGTGATCCTCGCCATAGCCGGGCTTCTGGTCGGTCAGCCGACGGGCTGACGCTGGCGCAGGCGGCGCCAGGGGCTGCGGCTCTTCGGCGCAAGGGCAGACGCCGGGCTTGGCCGCCTGGCGCTCCCGTCCCGCAGGCAGGGGCTTTGAGGGGGAATCCACTGCAGATAGTCAAAATCCTGACGAAACCTGATAGCGGCGCCTAAACCTTTCAACGAAGTATGATTTTCGACATTGTGGGAACACAATTTCGACCTGATCTGCCGCTGTGGCCGAACACGGAAAGATGGATCCTGCATGATCAATCCTGTACGAGCGGAACTGCTGGAATGGATCCAGGCCAGTATCGGCTGGGCCGTGCTGGCGACCCGCGCCGCCAGGTCGGTCGCGCCGTCTGCTGCGATCGCGAACACCCCTGCCGCCCGGAGTCCGGCGCAGACAATGCGCCTTCGCGCGACGATCACGATCAACATCGACGCCCATGACGCCGAAGACGCAGGGCGCCAGTCGGAGGCCGTTCGCGGCCAGTTCGAGATGGTGAAGCGCGTCCACCCGACCGCCGCCCTCGTCTTCCAGCGCCGGAAACCCCGCGCCGGTCGCCGCGCCACGGCGCCGGCTCTGGTGGTTTCGCCCTATGCCGATGACTGAGACCGGCGGCCGGCGAAGAAACACGCTGCTGGCCGGACTGGTCTTGCTGAAGAAACTGGCGCCCGACATCACTCAGTCGGAGATTCTGGCCTTCCTCTATGTGGCCGAGAATCCAGGGGTACGGGTCAAGGAACTGGCCGCCCTGATGGAGACGACCGAGGCGACGGCGTCCCGCGCGTCGCGGTCCTTGCTGGACGCGGGCGAACCGGGCGCTCGGGCGCCGGGTCGCGGCTGGCTGCTGATGGCGTCGAACGGGCGCGAGGCGGTGTCGCGCCACCTCTATCTGACCGAGGCCGGCGTCGAGCTGGTCCAGCGCCTGGATGCCCTGATCGAAAGCGCCAGGCTCATCGGCGTCCGGGCGGCGCCCGCCGAGCTCAGGGTCCGCAGATAGGGGAAATGCGCTGGTGGCTGGAGGCGGGATCGAACCGCCGACCTGTGGGTTATGAATCCACCGCTCTAACCATCTGAGCTACCCAGCCCAGCGCATCGGTCGTCTTCAGGCCGGTGCCGGATGACGCGAGAGGCGTGCGTATATCGTCGCGGCCCCTCGGGTTCAAGTGAGTTGAACAGCCGGTTTGTTCTGCGACTTGCTGTCACGTGGAAGCCGGGGCAGGAACGGCGGAGCTTGTGCGCCGTTTCAGGGCGGTCGCGGCCCTGTCAGACCCGGAGTTCCCATGCGCCCGATCGTCCTCGCTGCCGCCTCATCCTTACTCATGCTGGGCGCCGCCTGCGGGGCCAACGGCCAGACTGGACAGGCCGCCGCGCCCGGAGCGCCCGTCGAGACCCGCCCAGCCAACGGCGCCGACCAGACCCCCGCCTTCGCCGGCCAGACCCGCGCGCCGGGCGTCCAGACGCAAGGGACGCTGAGGCACGCCGTGGTGGCGTCTGGCCTCGTGCATCCCTGGGGCATGGCCCTGCTGCCCGACGGAGACTGGCTGGTGACCGAGCGTCCGGGCCGCCTGCGGATCGTCAGCGCCCAGGGTCAGGTCGGGGCGCCGATCACGGGTCTGCCCGCTGTCGACGCGCGCGGTCAGGGCGGGCTGCTCGACGTAATCCTGTCGCCGGGCTTCGCCACCGACCGGACGATCTTCTGGAGCTATGCCGAACCGCGCGAGGGCGGCAACGCCACCTCGGTCGCGCGCGGCGTGCTGGCGGACGACGGCGTTTCCGTCGGAAATGTTCAGGTCATCTTCCGCGCCCTGCCGACCTATGACGGGGACAAGCATTTCGGTTCCTCGCTTGCCTTCGACCCGGCGGGCCATCTCTTCATCACCCTGGGCGAGCGGTCCGACGCGCCGATGCGGCCCCAGGCCCAGCAGCTCGACAGTCATATGGGCAAGGTCATCCGCATTAATGCGGACGGGTCGGTCCCGCAGGACAATCCGTTCGTTGGTCAGGCCGGCGCCCTGCCGGAGATCTGGTCACTGGGGCACCGGAACGTGCAGGGCGTCGCGGTCCAGCCGGGCACCGGCGCGGTCTGGACCATCGAGCACGGCACGCGCGGCGGCGACGAACTGAACCGGCCGCAGGCCGGCAGGAACTATGGCTGGCCCATCATCGCCTATGGCGTCGAATACCGCGGCGCCCCGATCAACGAGGGAATCACGGCGCGGGCCGGTCTGGAGCAGCCGGTCTATTACTGGGATCCGGTGATCGCGCCGGGCGGCCAGGCCTTCTATTCCGGCGCCATGTTCCCGGGCTGGCAGGGGAACCTGCTGATCGCCGGGCTGGGCGGCAAGTCGCTGACCCGGCTGGTGCTGGACGGCGACCGCGTGGTCGGCGAGGAGCGGCTGCTGACCGGCCTCGGCGAGCGTATCCGCGACGTCGCCGTGGGGCCGGACGGCGCGGTCTGGGTCATCACCGACGAGGACGACGGCAAGCTGGTGCGGCTGGCGAACGCGAGCTGATCCCTCTCCCGCAAGGGTCCCGCAAGGGGAGAGGGAGTAGCCGTCAGCCCTTGGCCCAGACGCCGAACGGATCGGACCAGCTCAGGCCCATGGCTTCGGCGACCGCCGGATAGGTGATCTCGCCCTTGAGGACGTTGAGGCCGCGCGCCAGGTGCGGGTCCTTCTTCAGCGCTTCCAGGCCGTGGTCGGCCAGGGCCAGGCCGAACGGAAGCGTGGCGTTGTTCAGGGCTTCCGAAGAGGTGCGCGGGGCGGCGCCCGGCATGTTGGCGACGCAGTAGTGGACGACGCCGTCGACGACGTAGGTCGGATCCTCGTGGGTCGTGGCGCGGCTGGTCTCGAAGCAGCCGCCCTGGTCGATGGCGACGTCGACCAGGACCGAGCCCGGCTTCATCGACTTGAGGTGCGCCTTCTTGATCAGCTTGGGAGCCTCGGCGCCGGGGACCAGGACGGCGCCGATGACGACGTCGGCCTTGACCACCTCTTCGTCGATCGCGCCGATCGAGGAATAGCGGGTGATGACGCGGCCGTTGGTGACCTCGTCGATATAGGCCATGCGCGGGATCGAACGTTCCAGCACCACGACCTCGGCGCCCAGGCCCATGGCCATGCGCGCGGCATTCAGTCCGACGACACCGCCGCCCAGGACCAGCACGCGGGCCGGAGCCACGCCCGGCACGCCGCAGAACAGCAGGCCCATGCCGCCGTTGTGCTTGAGCAGGGTCTCGGCGGCCGAGAAGACCGCGATGCGGCCGGCGACCTCTGACATCGGCGCCAGCAGGGGCAGGCCTCCGCGCGCATCGGTGACGGTCTCATAGGCGATGGCGGCGCATTTCGAGGCCAGCAGGCCCCTGGTCTGCTCGGGGTCAGGCGCGAGATGCAGGTAGGTGTAGAGGATCTGGTCCTCGCGCAGCATCTCCCACTCGACCTTCTGCGGCTCCTTCACCTTCACGATCATGTCCGAGGTCGCGAAAATCGTGGCCGCGTCGGAGACCAGGGTCGCACCGGCCTTGACGAAGGCGTCGTCGGTGAAGCCGGCGCCGAGGCCTGCGCCCGTCTGGACCGTGACCGTATGGCCGTGGGCGATGTATTCCCGAACGGCCGTGGGGGTCAGGCCGACCCGGTGTTCGTTCTTCTTGATTTCCTTGGGAACGCCGACACGCATCAGATCTCTCCGGTTCAGACAGGCCCCGCTCCGCAACGGCCGGTGGGGCGATGGCTCCATCTTCTAGCGAGGGCCGTCGTGCAGGTTCCTGTTCTTTTTCGAGAGTGATCGACGTAAAGTCGCAGAAACTTGCGCTGGATGCTTCATGAAGACCGTTTCCGCCGTCACCCTCGATCTGACCGACAGAAAGATGCTCCGGGCGCTGCAGACGGACGGGCGGATGACCAACACCGAGCTGGCCAAAACGGTCGCCCTGTCGGAAAGCGCCTGTTTGCGCCGGCTGCGGGCTTTGGAGGGGGCGGGGGTGATCAGCCGCTACGCCGCCATCATCAATGAGCGCGCCGTGGGCCTTCCGATCAGCGTCTTCGTCACCGTGACCCTGTCGTCCCAGGCCGAGAGCGCCCTGACCGCCTTCGAGACCGCGATCACGGGCGTGCCCGAGGTGGTGGAATGCTATCTGATGACCGGGGGATCCGACTATCTGCTACGGCTGGTGGTGCGCGACGTCGACGATCTCGAGCGGGTCCATGCCAAGGCCCTGACGACCATCCCCGGGGTGACGCGGGTGTCCTCCAGCGTGGCGATGCGGACGGTGGTCAAGCGCGGGGCCCTGCCGGTTTGACCGGACTTGTGCCCCATGCTTGTCCGGTAACCTTGGCGTGTAAAATGCCCGCAGCGGCTACCATTGCTCCGGCGTCACGGCGTTTCAACACAGGCATAGATTGAATACAGGCTTGACTCGAGCCCCTCACAGCGCGCTTTATCCGCATCATGAGCTTTAGCGACAACATCGCCGTCTGGACCGATCGTGAGCCGACGCTCGACGAAGAAATCGGTGCGCTGGACGACGAGGACATCTTCGATATGGCGAATCTGGTGGAGACGCAGACCGGCATCGTCGGGATCGTGACGATCACCACCGTGATGGGACGCCATGGCCCTCGGGTGAAATACTTCTTGAAGGCAGGTCGCCACAACCCGAGCTTTTCAGTCGCCGTAGCCTCCGACCCGAGAGTTGTCGCCAACAGCCTCGATGATCGCGATCTGAAGAAGATGGCCCCGTCGGTCATGGAATGGGTGGCTTTGAACCACGAGGCGCTCGCGAGTTTCTGGTGGGACGGCGCGGATTGGGAAGCTCCCGACGTGCATGCCTTCATCGAGCGGCTGAAAAAGGTCTAGCGTTTCGCCGGTGTGACGACCCGGAACAGGGCGACGACCAGCCAGACCGCGCCGATCACCAGCACCAGATCGCTGACCAGTTTCACCATCCCGTAGAGGGCCACGATCTCTACCGACCGTGTCGTCGCATCGGCCAGAAGCGCGGTCAGACCGCCCGCGATCAGCAGGGCCAGCGGCCAGACCAGCGGCTTCAGGCGGCGGCGTTTCACTTCAGCGCCAGGGTGACCTGTTTGATGTCGACATATTCCTCGATGCCGTGGGTCGAGCCTTCGCGGCCGTAGCCGGACGACTTGACCCCGCCAAACGGGGCGACGGCGGTGGAGATCAGGCCGGTGTTGATCCCGATCATGCCGGCCTCGATGCGGCGGCCGATGCGCATGGCGCGGTCGAGGTCGCGGGTGAACAGGTAGGAGGCGAGGCCGAACTCCGAGTCGTTCGCCTTGCCCAGGACCTCGTCTTCCGTGTCGAACGGGAAGACGGGGATCAGGGGGCCGAAGGTCTCCTCGTGGCGGAACAGTTCGTCGTCGCCGCCGAGGGTCACCGTCGGCTGGAAGAAGCGGCCGCCGAGTTGGTGGCGCGCGCCGCCGGTCAGGACCTTGCCGCCCGAGGCCTGAACCCGCTTGAGGTGATCCTCGACCTTGGCGAGGGCCTTGTCCTCGATCAGGGGGCCGACCTTGACCCCGTCCTCAAAGGCCGGGCCGACGAGGATCTTCGAAACCGCCTCGGCGAGCTTCGTCGCATAGGCCTCGGCGACCGAGGCCTGGACATAGACGCGATTGGGACAGACGCAGGTCTGCCCCGAGTTCCTGAACTTGCCCTTGATCGTCTCGGCCACGGCGAGATCGAGATCGGCGTCCTCGAACACGATCAGGGGGGCGGCGCCGCCCAGCTCCATCGACACCCGCTTCAGGGTCGAGGCGCACTGCTCGGCCAGCTTGCGGCCCACGGGCGTCGAGCCGGTAAAGGACAGTTTTCGGATCAGGGGCGAGGCGGTCAGGACGCCGCCGATGGTCGCCGCGTCCCCGGTGATGACGCTGAGCGCGCCCTTGGGCAGACCGGCCCGGTACGCCAGTTCGGCCAGCGCGATGGCGGTGAAGGGCGTCTGGCTGGCCGGCTTGACCACGGCGGTGCAGCCGGCGGCGAAGGCGGGGCCGAGCTTGCGCGTCAGCATGGCGGCCGGGAAGTTCCACGGCGTGATCAGGGCGCAGGGGCCCACGGCCTCCCGGAAGGTCAGGATGACATGGCCCAGCGGGCTGTCCTGGGTCTCGCCGAGGATCCGCTCGGCCTCGCCGGCGAACCATTTGAGGAAGCTGTTGGCGTAGGTCACCTCGCCTTTGGCCTCCTCGAACGGCTTGCCGTTCTCCAGGGCCATCAGGGCGCCGAGCTCCTCGGTGTTCTCGTCGATCAGGGCGGCCCAGTCGCGGAGGAATTTGGCGCGCCTGTGCGGGTCGGAGCGTGACCAGTCCGGGAAGGCGTCATGCGCGGCCTGGATGGCGCGTCCGGTCTCACGGGCGCCGAGGTCGGGGACATGGCCGATGATCTCGCCGGTCGCGGGGTCGTCGACGGCGATGCCGTTGGCGCCTGCGGGGATGGCCTCACCGGCGATGAAGGCGTGCTCGCGCAGGAGCTTGAGGCCGGCGTTGCGGGCGGCGGTGTTCATGAAATTAATCCTCGAACGTCTCCCTCCCCCGCGGGGGAGGGTGGTCGCGAAGCGACCGGGTGGGGGGGCAAGGCAACGAGATCCAACGCATAGGTGCGGCGTTGCCTTGCCGCCCCCACCCGACTTCGCCTTCGGCTCAGCCACCCTCCCCCGAGGGGGAGGGAGAAGCCGCTATCTGATCTAACGCCTCAATCGCCGATCGTATGCAGATCGCGGCCCTTCGTCTCCGGCAGGAACAGCAGGGCCACGACCGCCGCGACGGCCGTGAAGCCGACCGAATACCAGAGGCCGAAATAGATGTTCCCTGACCAGGCCACGAGGGCGAAACTGGCGGCGGGGAGCAGGCCTCCGACCCAGCCGGTGCCGATGTTGTAGGGCAGGCTCATCGCCGTATAGCGGACCCGCGTAGGGAACAGCTCGACCAGGGCCGCGGCCTGGGGGCCGTAGACGGCAGTGGCCGCGACCATGAAGACCATCAGGATGGCGAACACGGCCAGAAGGTTGATCCCGTCGGGATCGGCCCTGGCCGGATAGCCGGCCTCGGTCAGGGCCGCCTTGACGCGAGTCTCGACGTCGGCGCGGGCGGACTTCAGTGCGGCGGCATCGAGGCCTGCGCCCTCGACCGAGGCGATCTCGACCGTACCGACGCGGACGGCGGCGAGCGAGCCGGGCTCGGCGGCGAGGTTGTCGTAGCTGACCCCGGCGTTGGACAGCACGGTCTTGGCAAGGTCGCAGGATGAGGCGAAGGCGGTCTTGCCGACCGGATCGAACTGCACGGCGCAGGTCGCCGGGTCGGCGATGACGGTGACCGGGGCCGAGGACTGGGCCATGGCCAGGGCGGGGTTGGCCGCCTGGGTCAGGGCGTGGAAGCCGGGGAAGATGGCGATGAGGAACAGGGCCATGCCGCCGATCATCACAGGCTTGCGCCCCACCCGGTCCGACAGCCAGCCGAAGAAGACATAGAGGAAGGCTGAGGCCACGGTGATGGCCAGGATCATCATGTCGACCGTGGCGACCTCGACCTTCAGCACCCGCTCCATGAAGAACCGGGTGTAGAAATAGCCCGCGTACCAGACGGCCCCTTGCGCGAACATGATACCGACCAGGGCGATCAGCACGAACTTGCCGACCTTCCAAGTCCCGAAGCTTTCGCGGAAGGGCGCCTGTCGTTCGGTGCTCTCGGCCACCATGCGCTTGAAGGCGGGGCTTTCGTTCAGCTTCAACCGGATCCACAGGCTGATCACGAGAAGGAAGAAGGATAGCAGGAAGGGGATGCGCCAGCCCCAGGCGTCGAAGGCCTCGGTCCCCAGGATCCAGCGGGTGATCAGGATGACGCTCAGCGCCATGATCAGGCCGATCGCGGCCGTGGTCTGGATCCAGCCCGTGAGGAAGCCGCGCTTCTTCGGCGGGGCATGTTCGGCGACATAGATGGCGGCGCCGCCGTATTCGCCGCCGAGGGCGAAGCCCTGCAGGACCCGCATGAACAGCAACAGGATCGGCGCGGCGATGCCGATCTGGTCGTAGTCAGGCAACAGGCCGATGGCGACCGTGGCCACGCCCATAAGGGAGATGGTGACGAGGAAGGTGGTCTTGCGCCCCGTCTTGTCGCCGAACCAGCCGAACACCAGCGCGCCCAGCGGCCGCACGACGAAGCCGACGCCGAACGTCAGCAGGGCCAGGATGTAGGAGGTCGCCTCGCCGACGTCGGCGTAGAAATGGCGCGCGATGATGGTCGTCAGCGAGCCGAAGATGAAGAAGTCGTACCACTCGAACGCCGTGCCCGCGGCCGAGGCCGTCACGACGGTTTTCAGACCCGGTTCGCCCGTGTCCTGCTCGGTGGTCGTGTCGGTCATCGCGTTCCCCGCCTGTGAGTCCGGGCGTCGTCTGCCGGACGCCTCCCGCTCAGCCTAGCGGCGTCTCTCGCGGGGGCCAAGCGGACAAGCGAAGGCCCGCCGGACGGGGGACCGGCGGGCCTTCTTCATCCAGGCCGCGTCTCGAGAGATCGCGCCCCAAAAAGGATCAGTTCTTGGCTTCTTCCGCGGCGCCGGTGACGGCCTGGCCGGCGGCCGAGGTGTCGCGGCCGACACCCGAGATGGTGTTGCAGGCGGCGGTGGTCAGGGCGGCGGCGGCGGCGATCAGTACGAAAATCCTACGCATGAAGAACTCCTGAAATCTCGAGGCGGAGAGGGGTCTCGCCGTGTGAGATGTCAACGCGAGGTGCGGCTGAGGGTTCCGGGCGTGACCCTGGCGTCGCTGGGCTTGAGGTCGTCGGGGTTGGTCGGCACGACGGCCTCGGGCGTGGCGAAGACCATGCGCGCGATCGTGCCGCCGCCGGGGGCGGGCAGAAGCTCGGCCTCGCCGCGCAGCTGTTTGGCGAAGGCGCCCATCAGGGTGCGACCAACCCCGCCGCGGCCCGCCTCGCTGGAAGAGCCGGGACCGTCGTCCTGAACCTCCAGCGTACTGGTGTCGCCAAGGACGCGGAAGCGGACCTGAAGCGCCCCGCCGCGACCGGCGAAGGCGTGCTTCTGGGCATTGGTGATGGCCTCGACCAGCCACAGGGCCAGCGGCGCGAGCTTGTCGGGATCGACCACCAGACTGTCGGCGTCGATCGAACTGGTGACGGTGTGGCCGCGTCCGGACTCCGAGGCCACCAGCTGACCGACCAGCTCGGTCATGAACTCGCGCGCGTCGGCGTGGCGGATGTCGTCGGACTGGTAGAGGGTGCGATAGATCAGGGCGAGGGCCGAGATGCGCTGGCGGGTGTCGCCCAGGGCCGCCCTGGCCGGTTCGTCCTTCAGGGCGCGCTGCTGCATCGACAGCAGGGACGAGATGATCTGCAGGTTGTTCTTCACCCGGTGATGGATCTCCCGCATCAGCGCGTCCTTCTCCGACAGGCTTTCGTTCAGGGAGCGGTCGCGGGTGGCGATGGCCTCGGCCAGTTCGTCGAGCGTCTGGGCCAGCCGGCGGATCTCGGCGGGCGCCTGGGCCGCCTGGACCGGACGGACGGAATAGCGGCCTCGCGCATAGAGGGCGGCGATCCGCTCCAGATAGTTCAGCCAGCGCACCACGATCCGCTCGGACACCAGCATGGCGGCCCCGAAGGCGGTGACCCAGGCGGCGAGCGGCAGGATCAGCACGCCGATCGGGTTCAGTCGGGCCCAGGACAGGAGACCCGGCGAGGGGGCGGAGATGACCACATAGACATCGCGGCCGGCCAGGGCCGCCCCGGCATAGTCGCGATGCTCACCGCTGGCGTCGTCGGCTGCGAACACCGAGGACTGGTCTTCGCGGGCGCGTTCGACCCAGCCCAGCAGGCCGGGGCCTTCGTTGAAGGTGAAGGCCCGGATGTCGGTAGAGATCAGGACGCGGCCCTCCGCGTCGGTCAGGGCGGCCTGGGCGTCGTCCGGCAGGGACGGGTCGGCGATGTCCGGCTGCAACACCGACAGGGGCAGGATCGCAGCCATGGCTCCGGCGAAGACGCCGCGTGGTCGTTCCCAACGCACCCCGACCACCAGCGCCGGTGTGTCGCTAAGGTCCGGGGAGGCGCGAGCCAAAGTCACTTCCTCGCCCTGCCGCAGCCGCTGGAACCAGGGGGCGTCGGCGAAGGAAACCCCCTCGCCGACCATCGGCGTCGGCCTGGAGTCGCAGACCGGTTGTCCGCCCATGCCGATGCGATAGAGGGCGTCGTAACCGTCGAGCCGCTGGACCAGCGCCGCAAGACGCGGGCCGCAGGCCGGTCCGCTCGTCTCAGGGGCCATGGCGCTCAGGAGCACGCTCGCCGAGTCCAGCCGGGACTTGGCGGCCTGGGCGGTCCGTTCGGCGGCGAACTGCAGGTCGCCGCGGCGATCCTCGGCCTGTCGACGGAACTCGACCTGGGCCTGGACGGCGCCCAGCAGGAGGATGGGCATGAGGGCGATGGCCATGGCCAGGCCCAGCCGGAAGCGGATGCCCTGGACGTGAATCCGCCGGCCTTCGGGCGCGCCTGCGCGTCGCGCCCAGAACCGACTGAAGGAAGAGGCCGCGCGCCGGGCGATACGACCCCGCGCGGGCCTGGGAGCGTCCACGATCAGCCCTGCCGCGCGCCGCTCAGACGGTCGGCGTCGGCAAGAATGGAGCGCATGGCGTCGCCGGCCGCACGGCCGTCACGGCCATAGCCGCCGCGCTCCAGGGTCGCCGCCAGGGCCTTGCGGGCGCGGCTGACACGGCTCTTCACCGTGCCGACGGCGCACTGGCAGATCTCGGCCGCCTCTTCGTAGGCGAAGCCGCCCGCGCCGACGAGGATCAGGGCTTCGCGCTGCTCCTCTGGCAGGGTGTTCAGGGCCTGACGCAGTTCGTCCAGGGCGACCGGCGCTTCGGGATCATCGACGGCGACCAGGGTCCGTTCGGCGGCTTCCTGATCCAGCTGGGACGAACGCCAGGAGCGACGTTTCTCCGAATAGAATTGGTTGCGCAGGATCATGAAGGTCCAGGCCTTCATATTGGTGCCCATCTGATAGGAGGCGCGGGCGTCCCAGGCCTTCATCATGGCGTCCTGCGCCAGGTCGTCGGCGGCGGTCGGGTCACCCGTCAGGGTGCGGGCGAAGGCGCGCAGATGCGGGATCAACTGGACGAGTTCGCGCTTGAACCCCTCGTCGTCGGCGGAGGGAGGCTTGGGCGCGGTCGAACGGCCTGAGACGCTCACGCCTTGTTCTCGTCGGAAGCGCGCTGGTCGGCGCGGCGCAGGATTTCCAGGAATTCGTCGGGGACGGGCTCGTTGACGACCTCGTCGAACAGGTGGCGCAGCTTCACGCCGATGGCCTGCTGACGCAGTCGCGCTTCCTCAAGCAGCGGCTCGCCGCCTGCAGGCCGGGCATTGGCGGGTTTTCGCCCGGAGTCCGATGAATCGATCATGTATGTCTGCGCCGCCAATCGTTGAAACTCATCCGCGAGTATTCGCCGGCTCCGCGCGCCGGGCTTCTTGTTCAGGCCGTCAACGTCGCTCGCGCACACGAGTTCCGTTCGCCGCGCATTTTATGGTGAAGCTAAATCAGAACGGTTGGAACCGTGACGGTAGTGATACGTTCCGTTCGCCAGGCGAGCCGCGATTAACAGGCGCATCGTCGATTTGTCGGGGAATTCCTAAATGAGCCTTCTGGCCAGACTTGCGCCGCACCTGCCCTACGTCCGCCGTTACGCGCGGGCCCTCACCGGGGATCAGGCAACGGGCGACAACTATGTGCGCGTGGCGCTGGAGGCTCTGGCCGCGGGCGAACGCCAGCTGGCGCCCGATATGACGCCGCGCGTGGCGCTGTATCATGTGTTCCACGCCATCTGGTCCACGACCGGCGCCCAGCTGGAAGACACCAGCGGCATGGAAGGGCAGATTGATGCGTCCAGCCGCCTGATGCGGATCGCTCCGCGTTCGCGTCAGGCCTTCCTTCTGACCGCGCTCGAAGGATTCACCCCGTCCGAAGCGGCGCAGATCCTGTCGGCCGACGCCCATTCGGTCGAGCGGCTGATCGGCGACGCCCAGGCCGAGATCGACGCCGAACTGGCCACCGACGTCCTGATCATTGAGGACGAGGCCATCATCGCCGCCGACATCGAGAGCCTGGTTCGCGAACTGGGTCACAACGTCACCGGCACCGCGACGACGCATGACGAGGCCGTCGATGCGGTCGCCCGTCATCGTCCGGGCCTCGTCCTGGCCGACATCCAGCTGGCCGACGGTTCGTCGGGCATCGACGCGGTCAAGGATATCCTCAAGAAGTTCGACGTGCCGGTGATCTTCATCACCGCCTTCCCCGAGCGCCTGCTGACCGGAGAGCGGCCGGAACCGACGTTCCTGATCACCAAGCCCTTCCAGCCGGAAACGGTGAAGGCGGCGATCAGCCAGGCCCTCTTCTTCCACCCGACCCGCCAGAAGGAAGTCGCCTGATCCCACAGGCGCCTCTCAGGCAATGAAAAGCCCCGCCGGATCGTTCCGGCGGGGCTTCTTCGTGTGCAGGGATCAGTTGGCGGGTTGATTGACGTTCGGGGCGGTCCCGGCCGCCGGTGAGGTCGGCTCGCCCGCGGAGGTCGTGGGCGCATCGGGCGTGGGCGGACCGGAATTGTCGAAGGCGGCGGCGTCCACCGCCTGGGCGCCGGTGTTGGGGTTCTGGGAGGCGAAGCCGCCGTTGGACACGAACCACATCCCCAGCAGGAGGATGGCCGCCGCACCCGCCGAAACGATCAGAAGCACCAGCATGCGTTTGCCGGGTCTGGCGCCTCGCACATACTCGGCATCGACGGGGCGGCCTTCGTGGACAGCGTCGGCGGCTTCGGAATGGGGATCGTGATGGGTCATGGGGCTGCTTTCCGACGGTGAACGTCCAGGTCAGACAACGTTTCAGCGAGCGTGGCCGTTCCGTTCGGGCGGCCTGTCGCGCAAACGGCGAAAAAACTTCGCCGAACCGGGGAACGCTTATGGAATGACGCCGTTCTCAGTCTGCGGAGGCGGCGACGCCCCCCCGACCGGACCGGCCTCAGCTGGTCCTGCTGCCTTCGCGCCTCATTCCCGATGATGCCACTTCAAGGCGATCCCCCAGGGGGTCGCCTTTTTCTTTGCTCTGCTCGCGGCCTGTGCCCATGATGGGTCTGCAAAAGAAACCAACCTGGAGATGACGACCATGGCCATGACCAATCGCCAGTGGGTGCTGCGCCAGCGGCCGCAGGGTCTGATCAAGGACGACGACCTGGAACTGGTCGAGAGCCCGGTTCGTGATCTGAAGGACGGCGAGGTCCTGGTCCGCACCGTCTATCTGTCGCTGGACCCGACGAACAGGACCTGGATGAACGACGCGGTCGGCTATCTGCCGCCGGTGGGCCTGGGCGACGTGATGCGCGGCCTGACGCTCGGCGTCATCGAGCAGTCGAAGTCCGAAAAATTCAAGGAAGGCGACCTCGTCACCACGGCCATGGGCGGCTGGAGTGACTATGGCGTGGTGCCGGACAGCGGCGTGAGCCGGGTGCATCGCGCCCCGGGCATGCCGCTGACGGCGAACATGTCAGTCCTGGGCATGACGGGCCTGACCGCCTGGGCCGGCGTCACCGACGTGCTGCGGCCCGAGCCGGGACAGGTCATGGTCATCTCGGCGGCAGCCGGGGCGGTTGGCTCGATCGCCGGCCAGATCGCCAAACAGAAGGGCGCCCATGTCATCGGCATCGCCGGCGGACCCGAGAAATGCCGCTGGCTGACCGAGACGCTCGGGTTCGATGCCGCCATCGACTACAAGAACGAGGACGTGGGCGCGGCGCTCGACCGGCTGGCCCCGAACGGCGTCGATCTGAACTTCGAAAATGTCGGCGGCGACATCATGGTCGCAGTGTGGAACCGGCTGAACATCCACGCCCGGATGGCCGTCTGCGGCATGGTCTCGGCCTATAACGCCACCAAGCGGCCGCCGTCGCCGGATCTCAGCCGCCTGATCACTCACCGGATGACGATGCGGGGCTTCCTCGTCATGGACTATTCGCCGCGCGCCAGGGAGTTCATCGCCGAGGTCGGGCCGTGGCTGGCGTCGGGCAAGGTCCAGTGGAAGGTCCACGTCGACAACGGCCTGGAAGGCGCCCTGACATCGCTCAATCGGCTGTTCACCGGCGACCATGACGGCAAGCTTCTGGTACGTGTGTCCGAAGAACCGACCTGATCGAACAAAGGGACACCATGAGCGATCCGCTGCATGTTCATTTCGAGGACATCGAGAACGGCCAGGTGCTTCAGCTCGGCGCCTGCGCCGTGGACGAGGCGGCGATCGAGCTGTTCGTGGCGCATTTCGCGCCAGGCTGGGATCCGGCCTATGGCGCGCCGGATGCGCTCGTCTATGCGCTGTGGAGCCGGCTGGCGGCCGACAAGGCCGCCGGCTGGGCCCAGTCGAAACTGCTGGCGGTCGACGGCCTGCGCTTCATGCGCAATCCGCCGGCGGGCGAACTGCTGCGCGGCCGGATGACAGTGATGGGCAAGGACCCCGTGGGTGACGACAAGGGCATCGTCATCGCCCAGCACGACCTGCTCGACGAGGGCGGCCGGCTGGTCTTCTCGTGCCTGACGCGGGGGGTGTTCGTCAGACGGTAGGTGAACGTCTCTCCCTCCCCCTCGGGGGAGGGTCGTCGATGCGGAGCATCGACGGGGTGGGAAGGGCCAGGCGATCCAGACACAGGCTTGTTCGGCCTGGCCTTGCCGCCCCCACCCGATCGCTGCGCGATCTGCCCTCCCCCGAGGGGGAGGGAGAAGGCCGTGTCTCTTAGGCGTTGCCGGCGATCTCGCCGTTGTCGTTCGCGCGCTGGAAGGCCAGGGCGATCAGGCGGTCCCAGCCGAGCAGCGACACCAGATGGGCGTAGATCTGGCCCAGGGCGCCGTTGTCGCGCAGTTCCGCCAGCTTCTCGGCCGGAAGGAGCTTCAGCTTCTCTTCCGAGACGGCGAAATAGTCGGCCAGCTTCTGGGGTTCACCCGGCTCGCCGCGCTCGTTGCGCGGCGTGAAGACGGCTTCGCGGACGTCGAACAGGTCCAGGTCCGTCAGCAGCTTGATGAAGCTGTCGGTGCGCTGGCGCTCCTGCTCGAAGTTGTTGCAGAATTCCATGGCCTGGTTGACGTACTCGGAGGGCTTGCCGTCCTCGAACAGCGGCGCCTGGCCGCCCTCGACGATGAACGGCGCATCGCGGTCAATGCACAGGATCAGGCGCTGGCCCTGCGGGTCGTTGGCGAAGACGAACGGATAGCGGCGGACGTAGGCGGGGATGTAGGCCTCGGGGCGGAACTCGCCCTTGGCGCTGACATAGAGGTTTTCGCTCTGGCGCAGGCCCATGACCGCGACCGGCTGTTTGGACTCGCCGAGGAAGACGACCGGGTAGGACAGGGCGGCCGGGGCGAACTCGGTCACCGTCAGCGGCACGACGTGCGAGGCGGCGACGAAGGCGTAGGGCTTGTCGATCGGGTTGACGCCCAGCTTGCCGTGCAGGTCGCTCGAGAGCGGCTCGGGCTTGCTGTAGAACAGGACGTTGCCGTCGAGGCCGGAGTCGTTGGAGGCGGTGGTGTCGGTCATGGACGCGAGAGCTCTGGGAATGACGGAAAGGCGGGCCTTCTAGCGGAACCGGCCCGCCGCCGCAAACCGGCGCGCCTGTCGCGCTTAAAAGCGATAGGTGGCGCCGACCCGCAGGTTCCGTCCGGGCTGGGGCGCGATGTCCTTCAGGAAGGAGGCGTGTTCGCGCGCCTCCTCGTTCGTCAGGTTGTGCGCCTCGGCAAAGACGGTGACGTTGCGGTCCGCGAACGGTCGGATCGAGCCGGACAGATTGACCATGGTGTAGCTGTCGGTCGGCAGTTCGAACGCGGCGGTCTTGTCCTGTTCGCCGACGTGGCGGACCTCCAGCTGGGTGTCCCAGCGGGCGTCGGTCCAGATCAGGCGGCCGGTGACCGAGTACGGCGGAATGCGCGCGGCCGGACCCAGGTCGGTATCGGCCTTCACATAGTCGGCCGAGCCGCCGAGCTTCAGGCTGCGTTCGCCCGATTCCCACAGCGCATAGTCACCCTCGATCTCGAAGCCGGTGAAGGTCGCGTCGGTCTGGACATAGGCGAAGATCGGGAAGGGCTCGCCGTCAAAGTCGAAAGCAGCGCCGGTCGGGCGCTGGTCGATGAAGCCGTCGTATTCCGCCCGATAGACGTGCAGATCGCCGTCCAGCGGGCCGCGCGACAGGTGGACCGTCCCCTCGAGGGTCAGGACCTTCTCGGAATTGAGCGTCGGATCGCCGAGCTCATAGGCCGCAGTGGCGACGTGGACGCCGTCGGAGAACAGTTCGACCTCGCTCGGCGCTCGCTCGCTCGACGACAGGCTGAGGCCGAGGAACAGGCCCTGGGCGGGTTTGACGAAGACGGAGCCCGAGGCGGACCAGTTATCAAACTGGCGATTGATCTCCGACGTCCCGCCGATCGGGGTGGCGGACAGTTCGCGGCGGTCGTAGCGGACGCCGCCCTCGAAGCCGTAGGCGCCGAGATTCAGCCGCTGGACGGTGTAGAGGCCGGTTTCCTGAATCGAGGTCGCGGGGACGAAGGCCTCATCGCCGATGGCGTCGAATTCGCGGTCCAGCACCTGGACCCCGACCACGCCCTGCCATCCGTCGCGCTGGCGCTGGATCAGTTCGGCCCGGCCCTCATAGCCTGAGGACTGGAAAACGGTGCCCACCTTGGGGCCCTCGAACTCGGTGTGCGCGTAGTCGGCATAGCCGGCCGAGAGGTTGAACGACTGGAACCAGGCGGCATCAAGCTCGCGCTCGGCGCGGAAGTCGTAGCGCGTCTGTTCCAGGTCGATGGAGACATCGGGCTCGGCCACGGTGCCGTAGTTGGACCGGGTGTTCTTGATCGAGACGCCGACGAAGCCGCGGTCGTCGACATAGGAAACGCCGGCGCCGACCTGTTCGATCTTGGCGAAGGAGTTGACCACGGTCCCGGCGTCATCGCGGGCCACGCCTTCCGCAGCCGCCAGCCGCTGTGAGAGGGCCGGGCCGGGGATGTCGTAGTCACCGCTGTCGCGCCGGAAGCCGTCGACCGTGAACACGAACGGTCCCGCGTTGGCCGCCAGGCCTGCGCCCAGGCCATAGCCTTTGTCGACGCTGGAATACTGGGTCGAGACATGGCCGTCGACGCCGCCCTCGACCGCATGGGTCGGGATGCGTTCATCGAGGATGTTGACCACCCCGCCGATGGCCGAGCCGCCGAAAGTCAGGGTCGAGGGGCCGCGCACGACCTCGATCCGGCTGGCCTCGGCGGGATCCACGGCGACCTGGTGGTCCGGCGAGACGGCCGAGGCGTCGATCATGCCGAGGCCGTTGGTCAGGACCTGAACCCGGGGCCCGGACAGGCCGCGAATGACGGGGCGGCTGGCGCCCGGCGCGAAGCTGGACGAGCGCACGCCCGGCAGGCCCGCGACGAGGTCGCCCAGGGTCTGGACCGGGGCGACGGCCAGAGCCTGTTCGTCCAGCACGTCGACGGCGATCAGACTGGCGTTGTCGCTGACACCGAAGGGACGGCCCGTGACGATGACGTCCTCGACCGCATCGGCCTGCTGCGCGGGTGGGGCGGTCTGGGCGGAGGCGGCGCCGGCCAAGGCGCCCGAGGCGACGGCCACGAGAAGGGCGGAACGGGACAGGTAAGCAGAACGCATGGCAAACTCTCGGGAGGAAGAGGCTGAAGTGTTATGAGATAACATCACGCGTAGTCAAGCCGCGATGGTTGCGATGGGGCCTCGCGCGGCTTAGCTCTGGCCCATGGGTTCCCACTGCGATCACGCGCACGACGAAACCGGCCTCGACGCCGGAGAGATCGGCCGCGCCCTGGCCTCTGCCGAGGCCCGCTGCGTGCAGCAGGGCGAGCGGATGACCGCGCCGCGCCGCCGCGTGCTGGAACTGCTGCTGCAGGCCGGCGAGGCGGTGAAGGCCTATGACCTGATCGCCCGCTACGGCCTGGACGGCGTCGCCGCCAAGCCGCCGACCGTCTATCGCGCCCTGGAGTTTCTCGAGAAGACCGGGCTGGCCCACCGCATCGCCTCCATCAGCGCCTATGTGGCCTGTTCGGTCGGGGACCGCGCCCACGCCGCCGCCTTTCTGATCTGCGACTGTTGCGGCGCGACCGAGGAGGTCACGCCGCCGGAAGGCGAAGCCCTGCAACAGGCCGCAACCGCCGCCGGCTATGCGCTGGAGCGGACCACGATCGAGGGCCACGGCCGCTGTCCCGCCTGCCGTGTAGCGGCATGACCGGGAAGCCGCGTCGCCGCATAGGCGGATAGATGCTGGCGTCGGGGTCTTCGCCTCCCTAGGTTCCCGATATGGACGCTGCCCGGCTCTCCCCGCCCCGCCGCATGACCGTGCCCATCGCCAATCGGTGGGGCGCCGGAGACATGTCGGTCCTCGACTTCGGCGATCCGAAACGGCCGGTCGATCTGATCTTCTGTCACGCCAACGGCTTCAACGCCGCGACCTATCGCTCGATTCTGGCGCCGCTGACGTCGTCCCTGCGCATCCTCGCGCCCGATCTGAGGGGGCATGGGGCAACCACCCTGCCGCTCCCGACCGGCCGGAAGGGCTGGCAGGATCACCGCGACGACCTCGTCTCCCTGCTCGACAGCCTGGACGGACCGCCGGTGGTCATGGCCGGCCATTCCATGGGCGCGACCAGCGCCATCCTCGCGACGGCCGAACGGCCCGAAAAGGTCTCCCAGGTCGTCGCCCTCGATCCGGTCGTCTGGAAGCGCTGGATGGTGGCGGCGCTGCAACTGCCGCTGCTGAACCGTCTCCCCGGCCATATCCCGCTGGTGAAGGGCGCGCTCAAACGTCGTGCGCGGTTCGACAGCCGGGAACAGGCTCTGGCGGCCTATCGCGGCCGGGGCGCCTTCAAGGGCTGGTCCGACATCATGGTGATCGACTATCTCGGCGCCGGCCTGACCGAGGACGGCGACGGGTTTGCCCTGACCTGCCCGCCCGAATGGGAGGCCTCGAACTATTGCGCCCAGGGGCACGATCCCTGGAAGGCGATGCGCGACTGCGGCCGGCCGATCCGCATCCTGAAGGCGGAGATCCACTCGACCTGCGCGGTCGAGGCCGCGCCGCGCGGCCTGCCGCTGGTCTCGGTCGAGACGGTGGCCGGCGGCACGCATTTCTTCCCGATGCTGCGCCCCGATATCGCGCGCGACGCCCTGTTCGACGCCGCTGTCTAGATCATTTGCCGGTCTTGGCGGCGTAGTCGGCGCGGTCGCGCTCCGTCGCCGCGGCCCGGGCGAGACGCTCGGCAGCCAGCCGGTCCTCGATCGCCAGCAGTTGGCGATTCTGCTCGTTCGAAGCCTCGGCCCGCGTCACGCCGGCCGGGCGGCCGGTGATGTCGGGCAAGTAGATCGGCTGGACGCACTCGCGCCCCTCCTCATACCACCAGCGGCCGCTCTGCGCGCAGGCGTCGGCGGGCGCGACATAGAAGCGCTGGAAGGCGAAGGCTCCGGCGACGCAGACGGCGAACAGTCCGAAGAACAGGATCGACAGGCGGCGCATGGTCAGGAAGCGGTTCATCGAAATCTCATCCCCGGCGACGCCCCAAGTTCACGTCGCGTTACGTTGACAGGCTCCTTCGCCCGTTCCATTCCCTGCCGCAACATTCCGGCGATCCTATGGACAGTCAAACATGAAGGTTCTCGTCCCCGTCAAACGGGTGATCGACTATAACGTCAAGGCTCGCGTCAAGGCGGACCAGACCGGCGTCGATCTCGCCAACGTCAAGATGAGCATGAATCCCTTCGACGAGATCGCTGTCGAGGAGGCGGTTCGTCTGAAAGAGGGCAAGGAACACCACGCCGCCGGCACCGCGACCGAGATCGTGGTCGTCTCCATCGGCGTGACCCAGGCCCAGGAAACCATCCGAACGGCCCTGGCCATGGGCGCCGACCGCGGAATCCTGATCCAGTCCGACGCCGACCTGGAGCCGCTGGCCGTCGCCAAGCTGCTGGCCGCCGTCGTGGCCGAAGAGAAGCCGGACCTGGTTCTGATGGGCAAACAGTCCATCGACGGCGACAACAATGCGGTCGGCCAGATGCTGGCCGCCCTGCTCGACTGGCCCCAGGCCACCTTCGCGGCGAAGATCGAGATCGCCGACGGCGCGGCCAGGGTCACGCGCGAAGTTGACGGCGGCAACCAGACCCTGTCGGCGACCCTGCCGGCCGTGGTCACTGTGGACCTGCGTCTCAACACGCCGCGCTACGCCTCCCTGCCCAATATCATGAAGGCCAAGAAGAAGGAGATCGCGATGAAGGCGGTCGCCGACTACGGCGTCGATACGGCCAACCGGCTGACGGTGGTCAAGGTGACGGCCCCGCCGACCCGCTCGGCCGGGATCAAGGTGGCCGACGCCGCCGAACTGGTGTCCAAACTCAAGACCGCGGGAGCCCTGTAATGGCCGTCCTCGTCATCGCCGACCACGACGGTTCGGCCGTCCGCGACAGCACCAACAAGACCGTGACCGCGGCCCTCGCCCTGTCCTCCGACGTCGACATTCTGGTCGTGGGCTCGGGCGCCAAGGCCGCCGCCGCCGCCGCCGCCAGGATCACCGGCGTGCGCAAGGTGCTGCTGGCCGAGAGCGGCGAGCTGGGCCACCAGCTGGCCGAGGCCGTGACCGCCACGGTCGTGGCCCTTTCCGCCGGCTACGACGCGTTCCTGTCGCCCGCCTCGATGGACGGCAAGAATTTCATGCCGCGGATTGCGGCCAAGCTGGACGTCGCCCCGATCTCCGAGATCGTCGAGGTCGTCGCCGCAGACACCTTCGTGCGGCCGATCTATGCCGGCAACGCCCTGGAGACGATCCAGTCGTCGGACGCGAAAAAGGTCATCACCGTGCGTCCGACCGCCTTCGCCCCTGCGGCGGACGGCGGCTCGGCCCCGGTCGAGACCGTGGCCGGTTCGGACGCCGCCAAGGCGGCCTTCGTCGGCGAGGAGATGGTCAAGTCGGACCGTCCCGAACTGGGCGCCGCCAAGATCGTCGTCTCCGGCGGTCGCGCCCTGGGCTCGGCCGAGGAGTTCCATGCCGTCATGGATCCCCTGGCCGACAAACTGGGCGCCGCCGTCGGCGCGTCTCGCGCGGCCGTGGACGCCGGCTATGCGCCCAACGACTACCAGGTCGGCCAGACCGGCAAGGTCGTCGCTCCGGGCCTCTACATCGCCATCGGCATCTCGGGCGCCATCCAGCACCTGGCCGGGATGAAGGACTCCAAGATCATCGTCGCCATCAACAAGGACGCCGACGCCCCGATCTTCCAGGTCGCGGATTTCGGCATCGTCGGCGACTACAAGACGGTCGTGCCGGAGCTGATGGCCGCTCTGGGCTAACGCCTTCGGAGGCTTCGAACGGGGGCGCGGCGCCGAGAGGTCCGCGCCCTTTTTCATGCCCGCCGCAAAGTCGGGTTGACTCATTTCGATAATTAGCTAATTGTCTCATTATGAGCAGTGTCTTCAGGGCCCTTTCCGATCCGACCCGCCGGCGAGTGCTTCAGCTCCTGCGTCAGGGGCCGATGAGCGCCGGCGAACTCAGCGCCCGGTTCGAGGTCTCCAAACCGACCATGTCGGCGCATTTCGCGGTGCTGAAGGAGGCCGATCTGGTTCACGCCGAGAAGGTCGGAAAGTCCGTCATCTATCACCTGAAGCTCTCGGTGCTCGAAGAGGCCCTGCTGGGCTTCGTCCATTCATTCGGCCTCGGCGCGGAAACGCCGACGCCCAAAGAGGAGCCTGCGAAATGAACAAGGACCTGATCAACAGCCTCGCCTGGGGCGGCGGCATCCTCTTGCTGGCGCTGGCTTCAAGCCTCGCCCGCAACCTCGGCTACATCGACCAGGAGACGACGATCCGGGTCGTCCTGGGCGCCACCGGCCTGATGATCGCCTCGTTCGGCAATCGCATACCCAAGACCTTCGCCCCCAGCGCCGGCGCCCGGAAGGCCCAGCGGGTCGCCGCCTGGTCGATGGTGATCAGCGGCCTCGTCTATGCCGGAGCCTTCGTGTTCGCGCCCGTCACGACGGCGATGGTGGTCGGATGCGGCGCGGTGATCCTCGGGATGGCGGTGACCTTCATCTACTGCCTGTCGCTGCGGAGCCGGGCGAAGGCGGCCTGATCGGGGCGACGCCATGGCCCGGATCGCCATCAAACTGACCCCCGGCGCCGCCTCTGATCGCATCGACGGCTGGGATGTCGACCCGGAAGGGCGGCCGGTCCTCAAGGTCCGCGTGCGCGCCCGACCGGTCGAAGGCGAGGCCAACGCCGCCCTGATCCTGCTGCTCGCGAAATCTCTGGGCGTGGCCCGTTCGGCCGTGTCCCTGGCGCGCGGCGGACAGTCCCGGCTGAAGATGATCGAGGTCGAAGGCCTTGATGATGCGGCGCTTCGCGCCCGCCTTACAGGAATGTAATGTTTCCGCCTTTGACGGACGGCCTGGGACGCTTTTGTAATCCGCCCCGTTCCGCGCCGCCGGCGCGACAGGGGAGCGTCCATCCATGATCCGTCACGCCTTGCGGGGGCCCAGCCTCGCCGTCGTCGCCTGCGCACTGGCCCTGTCGGCCTGCGCCACCATGGACGGGGCCGCTCCGCCCGCCGCCGACGGTTCGAGCAGCGGCGGCGCCGACACCGACCGGACCATGGCGCGCGGTCTCGACGCCTCGACCAACCTCGATCCCTATCCCTCGACCTACCAGCCTCTGCCGCGTGACAACGTCGCCATCGTCGGCGGCACGGTCCTGACCGGCACGGACCAGCGTATCGAGAACGGCGTCGTCCTGATGTCGGACGGCAAGGTTGAGGCCGTGGGCCCGGCCTCGACGCCTGTCCCCGCCGGCTACCGCGTCGTCGACGCACGCGGCCGCTTCGTGACCCCGGGGGTCATCGACGTCCACTCCCACCTCGGCGTCTATCCCTCGCCCGGCGTGAGCGGCATGAGCGACGGCAACGAGGCGACCAGCCCCAACACGGCCCAGGTCTGGGCCGAGCATTCGATCTGGCCCCAGGACCCCGGGTTCAACACGGCCCGCGCCGGCGGGGTCACCACCCTCCAGATTCTGCCCGGCTCGGCCAACCTGTTCGGCGGCCGCTCGGTGACGGTGCGCAACATCCCGTCGATCACCATGCAGGGGATGAAGTTCCCCGGCGCCCCCTATGGCGTGAAGATGGCCTGCGGCGAGAACCCGTCGCGCGTCTACGGCGGCCGCAACCAGTCGCCGGCCACCGGCATGGGCAATGTCGCCGGCTATCGCGCCGCCTTCATCGCCGCCCAGGACTATCGCGAGAAATGGGACAAATGGCGTGAGACGGGCGAAGGCTCGCCCCCGACCCGCAACCTGCAGAACGAGACCCTGGCCGGGGTGCTGGACGGGTCGATCCTGGTCCAGAACCACTGCTATCGCGCCGACGAGATGATGGTGATGCTCGATATCGCCAATGAGTTCGGCTACCGCGTCACGGCCTTCCACCACGCCATCGAGGCCTACAAGATCGCGCCGCAACTGGCCGCGGCCGGCGTCTGCGCCGACATGTGGACCGGCTGGTGGGGCTTCAAGATGGAAGCTCTGGATGCGGTCGAGGAGAACGCCGCCCTGGTCGATGCCGCCGAGGGCGGGTGCGCCGTCATCCACTCCGACGACGCCCAGCTGACCCAGCGCCTGAACCAGGAAGTCGCCGCCGCGCTCGCCGCGGGTCGTCGCGCCGGTCTGAACATCTCCGAAGAACACGCGATCAGCTGGATCACCTCCAACGCCGCCCGCTCGATCGGAATCGGCGACGAGACCGGTGCGCTGACGCCGGGCCTGCGCGGCGACGTGGTGATCTGGAGCGCCAATCCGTTCTCGGTCTACGCCCGCGCCGATCAGGTCTTCATTGACGGCGCTCTCACGTTCGACCGCTTCGACCCGCGCTATCAGCCTGTTTCGGACTTCGAGCTGGGCCAGCCCGGCTTCGGCATCGCCGCCGCCAACATCGTTCCGGGAGCCCGCTGATGCGCCGTTTCGCCCTCATCTCCCTGACCGCTCTGGCGCTGTCGGCCATGCCCGCACTGGCGCAGGTGACCGCCATCACGGGGGGGCGCGTCCTCACCGGCACGTCGGTGATCGAGAACGGCACGGTCGTCATCTCCGGCGGCCGTATCGTCTCGGTCGGGACCGGGGCCGCTCCGGCCGGCGCCCGCGTCATCGACGCGCGTGGCAAGGTGGTCACCCCCGGTTTCGTCGCCGTCGATTCCGGCCTCGGCCTGACCGAGATTTCGTCTGTCGAGGGGTCGGAGGATCAGTCCAACGGCGCCAACACCATCTCGGCCTCGTTCGACGTCAGCTACGGCCTCGACCCCTGGTCGATCGCCATTCCGGTCGCGCGTCTGGGCGGCATCACCCGCGCCATCGTCGTCCCCAACCATCCGGGCGGCTCGGGCGGTCACCAGCATCAGGATGACTCGGACTTCGCCGGCGCCGGCTCGGGCGGCTTCCAGACGCCGGGCCTGTTCGCGGGCACGGCCTCGGTGATCCACCTGGCGGCCGGGACCGACATCCTGGTCCAGCCCCGCGTGGCCATGGTCGCTCCGTTCGGCGAGGCCGGAGCGGGCGTCGCCGGCGGCGCGCGCGGCGCCGAATTCACCCTGTTCAAGGAAACCCTGGCCGAGGTCCGCCTCTATGCCCGCAACAAGGCCGCCTACGACCGCGCGGCCCTGCGCGACCTGTCGATCTCTCGCGCCGATCTCGAGGCCCTGATCCCGGTGGCTGACGGTTCGATGCCGCTGATCGTCACCGTCCACCGGGCGGCCGACATCCAGCAGGTCCTGCGTCTCGGCCGCGAGGAAGGGGTCAAACTGATCCTGGACGGGGCCGAGGAAGGCTGGCTGGTCGCCGCCGACATCGCCGCCGCCGACGTGCCGGTGCTGCTCAACCCCATCTCCAACCTGCCCGGCGATCTCGAGACCCGGGCCGCGCGGATGGAGAATGCGGCGGCCCTGAACGCGGCCGGGGTGGTCATCGCCATCAAGGGCAACGAGGGCTCGGTCCACCGGGCGCGCGAGGCCCGCTACAACGCCGGCAACGCCGTCTCCCACGGCCTGCCGTTCGAGGCGGCGATTGCGGCCCTGACGGTCAATCCGGCGCGTATCTTCGGCATGGCGGGCCAGTTCGGCGAGCTGCGCGCGGGCGCGGCGGCCGATGTGGTCGTCTGGTCCGGCGATCCGCTGGAGCCGCTGTCGTCGGTGACGGCGGAGTTCATCAACGGCCAGGAACAGTCCCTGTCCAGCCGCCAGATCCTCCTGCGCGACCGCTATCGCAACGGCGGGCGTCAGGCCGGGGGGATGCCGGTCGCCTACGGGAACTAGGCCCCAAGTCTCCTCCCTGTTCGCCGCTTGGCGAATGGGGAGGTGGCAGCGAGCTCTTCGTGAGCTGACGGAGGGGTTCTTGCCGCACGAAGAACCCCTCCGCCTCTCCGCTTCGCTCCGAGCCACCTCCCCGTCGCTGCGCGACAGGGAGGAGACGGGAGTCCTCTCCCCATGAAGGGGAGGGAGAGTTATAGCGACCCCATGTCCGCCCCCCGCCTCTTCATCGACGCCGATGCCTGTCCGGTGAAGGACGAGGTCTATCGCGTGGCGGCCCGCTACGGCCTGCAGGTGCTTGTGGTCTCGAACAGCTGGATCAACACGCCGCGCGAGACGTGGATCGAACAGATCGTCGTCGACGCCGGTCCCGACATCGCCGACGACTGGATCGCCGAACGGGCTGGACCGGGCGATATCGTCATCACCGCCGACATCCCGCTGGCCGACCGCTGCCTGAAATCCGGGGCCCAGGCGCTGAAATCGAACGGCCAGCCGTTCACGCCGGACTCGATCGGCTCGGCCCTCGCCGGACGGATGGTCGGTGAACATCTGCGCTCCATGGGCGTCGCCACCTCCGGCCCGCCGCCGTTCGGGCCCAGGGACCGTTCGGCCTTCCTTCAGGCGCTGGACCGCGCGGTGATCATGGCGAAACGGGCGCCGCGATGACCACCATCCCCGAGAGCGAGCTGGAGTTTCATTTCTACCGCGCCGGCGGACCGGGCGGGCAGAACGTCAACAAGGTCTCGACCGCCGTTCAAATGCGGTTCGATGCGAAGAACTCGCCCTCGCTGCGTGAGCCCGTGCGCGAGCGGCTGATGAAACTGGCCGGCAGCCGGTTGACGCTGGAGGGCGTGATCCTGATCACCGCCGTTCGTCACCGGACCCAGGAACGCAACCGCGCCGACGCCATCGAGCGGCTCCAGGACCTCGTCGACAAGGCCTCGATCGCCCCGACCTACCGCGTCCCGACCCGCCCGACGCGGGCGTCGAAGGAACGCCGCCTCCAGGCCAAGTCGGGCCGCGCCACGATCAAGAGCGGACGCGGCAAGCCGGCGCTGGATTAGCGCGGACCACGATCCATCATCTGCTGCAGCGGCGTGCGCGGCAGGGTCGCCAGGGTCAGGGCGCCGTCCTGATCGGTATCCAGGGCGATGAACCAGCGGTCCGTCGCCTGCGCCCACTCCTGGGCCGTCACGGTCTGGTTGATGTCGAGGTCGGCGGCCTTGACCGGCTGGGGATAGTTGAAGAACCCGGCCGCAGCGATCGGTCCGTAGGCCAGCGGGCCGGTCGGCGCGCGCTGGCGGGGGGCGCTGCGGCTGCCCTGTTGCTGGGCGGGTTCGGCCAGGCCCAGGGCTATGCCGCCGCTGAAGCCTTGCAGACGGCGCCCGGACTCACGGGGCCCGCCCGCCATGCCCGGCAGACGGGCGCGGGCCTCTGCCAGATCCGCTTCGTAGGCCGCGATCTCGTCGGGGGTCAGCCGGTCGTCGCGACGCACGTCCAGTACGCGGAACTGGCGGATCCCGTCGGCGGTGAATTCCTCCGGCGTCACCCGGCCGTCGCTGTCGGCATCAGCGCCCGAGAACCAGCCGGCGACCGGCCAGGGCTCGCCCGGTTCGGCGAAGAACAGCTCGCCGAAGGGACTGACGAACAGACCTGGACCCGGTCCCTGCGCGCCGCCGGGGCCTCTGATCGGGCCTCCCGGGCCGGACGCGCAGCCGCCGGCGACGAGACCCAGGGCGGCCACGCCGAGGACGATGGGGGCGAGACGCTTCATGGAGGGTTCCCGAAAGGAGGGGCGGAGGGGATCAGGCGTCGGGCGACGGCGGGTCGGACGATTCAGGCGGCGCCGGGCGGAACAGCAGGGCGGCGATCAGCCCGCCCTCTTCCAGCCCGATCAGCCACTGGGTCGCGGCATTGTCGAAGGTGACCAGATACTGGGCCACGCCATCGTCGACGCCGGACGGCTCGATCGTCTGCAGGTCGCCGAAGCCCTGGACCAGGGGCGAGAAGGTGGTCATCTGGCTGTTCAGGCGACGCCCCAGGTCCGGCGTGAACATCGCCTCCTCGATGTCGCCGGCCGCGAGCTGTTCGATGACGGCGCGCAGCGCGGCCTCGGCCATCTGGGCATCCGAGACCTGACCACCCGGGGCGGCGGGCGCACGGACGGCGGGCGCGGCCGGGGCGGTCGGGTTGTCGAAAGTGTTGGGCAGGGTGGCGGCGGCGCCTCCGCGGGGGGCCAGCTGCGCCGGGGGCATCGCCTGGGCGAGCACGGGCCCGGCCAGGGCGGCCAGGACGAGGACGAGAAGGGGGATCTTGATCGAGACGGTCATGCGGACTCCGACTGTGTCATCCCACAATCCGGGGCCAAAGCGACACAATGAGGGCGGCGGCGGAGAGGCCGGTTGCGGCGACGACACAGACGGCCAGCCAGGTCGGGGTCTTCACCCTCTCTACGATGACCGTCTGGCTGGTGGGCGGCTCCTGCACCAGTCGCGACAGGGCCCGGGCGCCCGAAAGGATCTCGCGCAGGCCGTCGCGCACCTGGGCCCTGGGGCCGAGCTCGCGGGTGATCCAGCGCTCCACCACCGGCTGGGCCGCGGCCCACAGATCGTGGTCCGGGTTCAGGCGCCGCGCCACACCCTCGACCGAGACCATGGTCTTCTGCAGCAGGATCAGCTCGGGCCGCAGATGCATGTCGAACAGGGCGGTGATCTCGAACAACTGGCCGAGCAGCCGGCCCATCGAGACCTGGGACGCGGCGCGGCCTATCACCGGCTCTCCGACGGCGCGCAGGGCCTGGGCGAAGGCCTCGACCGAATGGTGCGGCGGCACGTAGCCGGCCTCGAAATGGACCCGGGCGATGCGTGGATAGTCGCGCGTCAGGAAGCCCCACAGGATCTCGGCGAGGTAGCGCCGCTCGCCGGGGTTCAGCCGGCCGATGATGCCGAAATCGACGGCACTCAGCTCGGCGGGGGCCGAGGCGAACAGATTCCCCTCGTGCAGGTCGGCGTGGAAGGTCCCGTAGTCCAGCGCCTGGACCAGGAAGGCGCGGACGACATTGTCGGCCAGGGCGTTGATGTCCATGCCCGGCTGTTCGATCGCGGCCGGGTCGGTCATCGGCAGGCCCACGGCCCACTCCAGTGTCAGCACCCGTTTGCCGACCCCGTCCCAGACCACCTTCGGCGCGGTCATATGGGCGCCGTCGGCCCGGGCCTTCTCCATGATGTCGTGCAGTTCGGAGGCCGCCGCCGCCTCCAGCCGCATGTCGAGCTCCAGATACATCGACCGGGCCACGGTCTCGACGAAGGCTTCGGGCTCCAGTCGCCGCGCCGCAGGGATCAGCCTGTGCACCAGTCCGGCCGCCAGACGCATGGCGTCCAGCCCCTTGACCACGCGACGTGCCACGCCGGGGCGCAGCACCTTGACCGCCACCTTGCGCCCATCGGCCAGCCAGGCGGGGTGTGCCTGGGCCAGGGACGCCGCCCCGATCGGGTCGCCGAAATCGATGAACAGGCTCTCGACCGGCCGACCCAGCGAGCGCTCGATCTCGCGTCGCGCCTCGTCGGTCGGGAAGGGCGGCAGCCTGTCCTTCAGCCGGCCCAGGTCGCGGGCGAACTCGATGCCGAAGATGTCGGCCCGCGTGGCCATGACCTGACCGAGCTTGATCGCCACCGGCCCCAGGGTTTCGAACGCCCGACCCAGACGCTGGCCCGGCCGTCCGTCACGACCCTCGCGCCCGGCGAACAGGTGGATGAACCCCGCGAGAACCCTGACCCAGGCGGGCAACAGGGGGGTGATCTCGCGCGGCAGCAGGGCGTCGTGCCTGGCCAGGGCGGCGCCCCAGCGGATCAACCGCCAGGTCGCGCCGACGGGATCGCGCACGGCCACGGTCGGCGGGGCCGCGGGCGCGACCCGATATGCGGCCGGAAAGCTCAGACCGCCCACCCGAAGTGGATCGCGGCGACGCCGCCCGACAGGTTGGTCACGGCGACGCGGGAGAACCCGGCTTGCTCGATCATGGCCTTGAACGTCGACTGATCGGGGAAGCGGCGGATGCTCTCGACCAGATACTGGTAGCTGTCGCGATCCTTGGCCACCCAGCCGCCGATGCGCGGAATGGCGTGGAAGGACCAGGCGTCATAGGCCTTCCTGACCGCCTCGGCCGTGGGCCGCGAGAACTCCAGGCACAGGAACCGCCCGCCGGGCTTCAACACCCGCCGCGCCTCCTTCAGGGCCACGGCGATGTCCGACACATTGCGGATGCCGAAACTGATCGAATAGGCGTCGACCGAGGCGTCCGGGATCGGCAGGGCCATGGCGTCGCCGACGGTCCAGATCATCTCCGGCTCGCCACCCTTGTGAACGCCCGCCAGGATCATCTCGGCATTGTAGTCGAGCACGATGACCGAGGCGTCGTCTCCACCGCGCCGCTCCTGCGCCCGCCGCGCCATCTTCGAATAGCGCCGCGCCATGTCGCCGGTGCCGCCCGCGACATCCAGGATGGTCTCGCCCGGCCGGGGGTTCAGCCTGGCGGCGGCCGCGTCCTTCCACAGCCGGTGCACGCCCCCGCTCATCAGGTCGTTCATCAGATCGTAGCTGGAGGCCACGCTGTCGAACACGCCCCGCACCATCCGCACCTTCTCGCGGGCATCCACGTCGCGGAAACCGAAGGAGGAGGTGTCGCCCGACGAATGCGGGCCCCGAGGCTGAGAGGAATCTGGAGAAGCGCTCATCCGGGCGGTCTAGCGCGCCGTGAAGCCTGCGTCACCGGGCCTCGCCGTCGCGGGTCATCGACTCAGGCGTTCGGCGCCCTGGGCCGCGGCACGCCGAGATCCTTCATCACGCCGCGCATGGCGGCGTAACAGCCGCAGGCGGCCTCCTCGAGCGCCGCGCGGTCCAGCACCTCGACCCAGCCCCGGCCGCGCCGGATCAGGTGTTTGCCCTCGAGCTCGGCCCCGACTTCGGAAACGGTGGCGCGACGAACACCCAGCATGCCGGCGATGTCGGCCTGGGTCAGGTGGAACCGGTTGGACTGGGCGCGGTCGTGCAGGGTCAGCAGCCAGCGGGCCAAACGCTCGTCCAGCCGGTGCTGGGCGTTGCAGGCGGCGGTCTGCTGCACCTGGGCGAACAGACTCTCGGTGAATTTGGACAGGGCGGTGCGCATGCCGGGGCTCTCTGCCAGGGCATCGGAGAAGACGTCGGAGGAGCAGCAGGCGGCGGAGCCCGCGATCTGGGCGATGGCGCGGCTCGAGGCGCGGGCGTTCATCGGGCCGCAGGTCACGCCGATCAGGCCTTCGCGGCCGATGGCGGCGGTCTCGACCATCCTGTCCTCGGCCAGGACGGTCATCAGGGACACGACCCCGCTCAGCGGGAACCAGACCTGGTCCACAGCCTCGCCCGCGTCGTACAGCACCTGCCCCTGGGTGAAAGCCCGTTCGGCCAGGTGCGGCTCCAGCCGTTTGCGGTCGGCGTCGTCCAGCGAAGCGATCCAGAGATTGTCCACGATATAGCTCCGTTCCGCATGGCGACGCCTCCCAACGCCTCAGCGCCTTCGTCTGTTCCGGCGCCGGCTGGCTGACGTCGCGGCGCCTTGCGGGGGCGCGGCGCTGCCGCTACCCCCGACGATCAGGAGACATTCATGGCCAGACCGACCCTCGATCCCGCAGCCGCCGTCCAGGGCCTGACAGGCTGGTCCGTCCACGACGGCGACCGCCCCGCCATCGAGCGGACGCTGAAATTCGCCGACTTCAACACCGCCTTTGCCTTCATGACGCGTGTGGCGTTGAAGGCCGAGACGATGGACCATCATCCGGAATGGTCGAACGTCTACAACCGGGTCACGGTGCTGCTGACGACCCACGACGCCGGCGGCGTCACCGAACTGGACACGACGATGGCGCGCTTCATCGACGCCGCCGCAAAATCCCTGGGAGGGGAATGACAATGAGCACGGTTGGACGCGTCGCGGGCAAGGCCGCGCTGATCACGGGCGGGGCCCAGGGACTGGGCGAGGCCATCGCCTGGATGCTGGCGCGCGAAGGGTCGAAGGTCGCGATCACCGATATCAACGGGGCGGGCGCGAAAGACCTGGCCAAACGGATCAACGCCGAGATCCCGGGCGCCGCCTTCGCCTATGCCCACGACGTGGCCTCGGAAGCCCAGTGGATCGATGTCGTCGCACGGGCCGCGGCCGACATGGGCGGTCTGTCCATTCTGGTGAACAACGCCGGCGTTGGCGACGTCCTGCTCTTCGTCGAGCAGGACACGACAGAGAACTGGCAGCGCCAGTACGAGATCAACCTGCGCTCGGTCATGTTCGGCTGCAAACACGCCATGCCGCATCTGCGGGCGTCTGGCTCCGCCGCCATCGTCAACATCTCGTCGATCGCCGGCCTGGCCGCAGGGCCAGGCATGGGCGCCTACAACGCCACCAAGGCCGGCGTCTGGATGTACACCAAGACCGTCGCTCTCGAGGCCGCCAAGATGGACTGGAACGTGCGGGTCAACTCCGTCCATCCGGTCTTCATCAAGACCGCGATCCTGGATCCCTTCATCGCCATGGCCGGCGGCGACGAGGCCAAGGCCCACGAACGCCTCGCGCGCGGCATCCCGCTGAAGCGGATCGGCGAACCGAACGACGTGGCGTATTGCGTCCTCTACCTCGCCTCCGACGAAGCCAAATTCGTGACGGGAGCCGAGTTCAAGATCGACGGCGGCATGACCGCGCAGTAGCCGCGCAGCGGTTCTCCCTCCCCCTCGGGGGAGGGTGGTCGAAGCGAAGCGGAGACCGGGTGGGGGCGGGAGAGCGATCCAGACGCGGGCTTTCGCGGCCTTGCCTTGCCGCCCCCACCCGGCGCTACGCGCCTGCCCTCCCCCGACTGGGAGGGAGAGGGAAAGCGCACCATACCCATCAACGGATCGTCCGATTTCCTCAATCGGATCAACGCCCGGCCCCGATTTAGAGCTTTATCCCAGGCGCCCCTGAAAACCGTGAGACACTGTCTCCCGGTCTTTGACATCGCCATCCCGACCGCCCTGGCCGGCGCGACTCTGTCGACTCTGTCGACTCGCTTTTTGGAGTCGCGCTCAGTCGGCTCCGCCTCAGATGATATCCGCCGGCAGGATCTGGCTGGACAGCAAGGTCTCCATGCCGTCCCAGTGGTCGGGACCCTGGCGTTCGACCCAGGCCTGCACCGTGTCGCGGCCGAGGCCGTAGTTGATGATATAGCTGCGGTAGGTCTCGATGAAGCGCAGCCGCTGGGTCGCCCGCTCGGTTGTCGTCAGCATGTATTTTGACAGTTTGGCGATGGTCGCCTCGCGACCGACGCGGCCGGCCAGATAGTCGTCGGCGATGGTGTATTCGGCCCGCGCCAGCTGGCGGACCAGGGCGTTCAGCTCGGCCTTTTCCTCGACCGGGGCGCCGGTCAGTCCCGCCAGTGGCAGCAGGACGTCGCGCTCGAACGTCGCCGCCTCGTCGCCGGGGAAGGCCAGGTCGATGCCGTAGTTGGCGCTGCCCTCGGCCACGAACGACATCGGCGAATACAGCGGGTAGACGCTCATCTCGACCCAGCCGCGCTCGGCGACGAAGGTCCGTTCCAGCAGGGCGTTGTAGACGTGGTGGCCGGGGTAGCCCTCATGACAGCCCAGGTCGATGGCCCGGTCGGTGAAGATCGGCTGGTCGGTGTTGATCTCGATCTTCGAGGCCGCGTCGCCCTGGAAATAGTTGTAGCCCGACCACGGCTTGTCGGTGACGAAGGCTAGGCTGAACCGCTCGTTGGCCGGCAGGGGAATATGGCGGATCGTCCGGGCGCGGCACTCGGCGATGGCGGCGTCCATCACGACCTGCAGCCGGTCGGTCGGAATGACAAAGCCGTTGCGGAAGGCCGAGACCCGGTCGGCCAGGGCGCCGTCTCCCGGAACCAGACCGTCGATCCGCGCCAGGATCGGATCATAGGCGGTCAGCGGCTTCAGCTCGGGCCGGACGCCGAACAGGGCATAGGCCTCGTCGGCGAAGCTCATCCGCTCCCCGCCGATCATGCGCAGACGGGCCGATGCCGCCGAGACATGGGCCAGCAGATAGGCCTTCCGCTGCACCACGGCGGGCTCCGCGCCCCGCGTCGACAGGGCGTTCAGCCGCCCGGTCAGGGAGGCGGCACCCTGGATCAGGGCCGGGACCTCGCGCGGGTTGGCTTTCGCCGCCGCGGCCCATTCCGGCGGGCCGTAGTAGGCGTCGACATAGCCCGGCTCGCGCTCGCCGATCTCCAGGATCAGGGCGACATAGTCCCGCGCCACGGCGTCCAGACCGTCGCCGGACGGATCGGGCGCAGGGGCGGTGGCGCAGGCCGCGACCAGCAGAAGGGGCAGGGCGAGGACGGCGAGGAACAGGCGACCCATGGACGGACTCCGCAAAGACCCCGGCACGCTAGGCGGGGCCGCGCCCTTCGCCAAGCCGTTCCGGGTCCAGCCTTTCCGGGATTGAGGCCGGCCGCGACCTGCTGTAAGGCCCTTCGGCCGGCCGCGAGGCCCGGCGGATGCACCCGTAGCTCAGCTGGATAGAGTACTGCCCTCCGAAGGCAGGGGTCACAGGTTCGAATCCTGTCGGGTGCGCCACTCTCCAAAACATCGTTGAAAACGCTGCGGTTTTACCGTCTGGGGGACCGTCTTCGGACGATGTCTACACAACCCGTCTACACAATTCGTCCGACAGTCGGGAGCTAAACCCCTCTGATCGTTGGATTAATCGTCCAATCGACGTCTACACAAACCGTCTACACATTGTTCGAACCCACCTCGTCCAGCAGCGTGGTCGGCTTTACTATCGACGACGGGTGCCGGAGGCATTGCGTGAGGTTGTAGGTAAAAAGGAAATTTGGAGATCGTTGGGGACGGACAGCCCCACGGTGGCCAAGCGTAGGGCTTTGCGAGTCGCGGCAAAGGTCGAGCATGAGTTCGAGGTGGCCCGTTTGAAGGTCGGCCATATCGTCGATCAGATCGTGCTGGATGGATTTTCCGAACGGGTGCCAATTGCTGAAGCCGTCGTGGAAGCGGAGCCGCTGCCGGGCATCACCTTCGGCGATCTCTACGACGCCTACATGAACGATCCGACGCGGGATTGGTCGCCCACCACCCGGATGGCCTATCTGACGACCAAGCGGATCGTGATGGCGATCCTCGGGAAGAACACGCCGATCCGCAGCATCACACGGACACAGTGCCGCGAGATGATTGAGGTGCTCCGCTGGCAGCCCCGTAATGCATCGAAACTGTTTCCCAAGCTCGGCCCCGTCGAGATCGCGGAACGGGCGAAGGCCGACGAGCGCACCGACCTGATCAACGCGGCCAACATCAACACCTACCTGAATAAGCTCGGCGGCGTGCTGAACTGGGCTGTGAAGGAGGAGATGCTTGACCGTAATCCCGCCCAAGGATTGCGCGTGCCCGATCCGACCGCCCGTCGCGACAAACGGCTTCCGTTCTCGACGGACCAGTTAAAGACGATCTTCTCGGCGCCGCTCTACACCGGCTGCCGTGACGCCGGGCACGGCTACGCCATGCCCGGCCCGGAACGTCCTCGGAACGCCCGGTTCTGGATTCCGCTGCTGTCGATGTTCGGCGGACTTCGTTTGAACGAAGCTTGCCAACTGGATGTGGCCGACATCCGGCGGATCGAGAATGTGGATTGCTTCGCCATCACCGAGCGGTCGGAGGGGGCCACGACCGACAAGCGGTTGAAGACCGCATCGAGCGAGCGAGTCGTCCCGATCCACGTCATGCTGATCGACCTCGGCTTCATGGACTTCGTTTGTCAGCGAAAGCGCGCTGGTGAAAGCAAGCTGTTCGGTGAAGTAGGGATGGGTGCCACCGGTTATCGATCCACGACCTTTTCCGCGTGGTTCCGCCGCTTCGTCGCCAGAGCCGGAGCAGGCTCACCGAAGACCTGCTTTCACAGCTTCCGCCACGGCTTTCGCGACGCCCTACGGGAGGCGCGCATCGACCGGGACATCGCACTCGCACTCGGTGGGTGGACGACGGCCAGCGGGGCCACCTCGGTTTCTGATGCCTATGGCAGTGGCTATCGCGTCGCCACGCTTAAAGAGGCCATCGACCGCGTTCTATATTCGGGCCTCGACCTATCTCATCTTCATGAGGGGTGAGGCCGAGGCGCCATGATGTGAAGGCTATGCTTTCTTTGATTTCGGCTTTAGCCGTGTGGCTGCGATCTGCTTTGCGGCCTGCGTCGCCTCAATGAAGTGCCGCTCAACCGCGCTGGGTTGTTCCAATTGGCGATCGTGCCACATCTCATATTCGGCCTGCGCCTTGGTTTTGGCGACGTCGGCGGAAATCCGGCCCGCATGTGTCAGGATGTCTCGGTCGCCCAGCCGCAGGAAGTCGTCCAGCTTGGTGATCCAGCCCTGCATGGTCATGGCTTTTCGGCTCAACGCCTGAAGCTCGGCGAACTCTAGATAGGCGGTGACGATGCGGTTCAGGGCCTCGAGTTCGTCCTCGGCCAGATAGTTCTTGGCGATGTGGACGTCGCCTTTGCGCGGCGGGCCGCCGTTGGTCTGGTTGGCCCACGCGGTCAGCCCCATGTGATCTTTGGCCGCGTCCGCCCGAATCGAGACCACCTCGGCGGCAGTGTGGCCATGCGCGGCCCAGTGCATCTTGTTCTGCACGGTCTGGAAGAAAAGCTGGCTGGCATCCTCTCTGGGGTCGTAGTCCACGCTGGTCGCGTAGATGTCCAAGACCTTCTTGTAGAACTGCTTTTCCGACGACCGGATGTCGCGGATGCGCGCGAGCAGTTCCTCGAAATAGTCGGCCTCGGAGTCTTTCAATCGGGCATCGTCCATGACGAAGCCCTTGATCAGGTAGTCCGACAGGCTGGCCGCCGCCCACCGACGAAATTGGGCGCCGCGCGGTGACCGGACACGGAAGCCCACGGCGAGGATCATCGGCAGGCTGTAATGAGCGATCTGGCGGGTGACGCTCCGCGCGCCCTCGGTTTGAACTATGGAGTAATGCTCAATAGTTGCCGCAGGCTGCTCGTCCTCGTCGAGGATCGCCTTGATGTGCTTGTTGATGTTCGAGACGCTGGTGTCGAAAAGTTCGGCGATCTCAAGCTGGGTAAGCCAGACCGATCCATTCGTGGCCTTAAGCTGAATGGCCGAGCGACCGTCCTCGGTCGTGTAGAGGATGATCTCATCCGACATAGCCAAGCCTCGCATAAGGGTCTGAACGAGGCGAATCCCCGTTCACGACACGTTCTACACCGAAACAGCCCTACGCTTGGCCACCGTGGGGCTGTCCGTCCCCAACGATCTCCAAATTTCCTTTTTACCTACAACCTCACGCAATGCCTCCGGCACCCGTCGTCGATAGTAAAGCCGACCACGCTGCTGGACGAGGTGGGTTCGAACAATGTGTAGACGGTTTGTGTAGACGTCGATTGGACGATTAATCCAACGATCAGAGGGGTTTAGCTCCCGACTGTCGGACGAATTGTGTAGACGGGTTGTGTAGACATCGTCCGAAGACGGTCCCCCAGACGGTAAAACCGCAGCGTTTTCAACGATGTTTTGGAGAGTGGCGCACCCGACAGGATTGTTTGGGTGGCTGGTTTCGTCGGTCATGCCGTGCCCCTGATCTGAAGCGTCCAGCCATCGTCTTGAGAGCGTTCTTGGTCAACGCTCTGGCTGGCGATGATCCGACGCTCGCGACCGATTCTGCCGTGCTGGGGGGCCTCACATTCAGCAAGCCATAGTCGATTGGCTACGTCCGGTTCAGGCGTGCGCAACGCTCTCCGGACGGCCTTCCTGAACCGTCTTCCCCAGCGTGCGTGCGATGGCCGTCACAGTGGTCGTGGAGGCACGATGGAGCCGGGCGGTGGCGCGGATGCCCTGACCGTCCTGCAACGACCTCCTGATCGCTTCCAGACGGTTTTCCGGCATGGGCTTACGACCGCTCTTCTTGGTCGTTCGCCGGAGGCCGCTCATGATCCTTTCTCGGATCATCGCCCGCTCGAACTCGGCAAAGACGCTGAGCATCTGGAACATCATGCGGCCGGAGGGCGTCGAAGTGTCGAGGCCCTGCTGGTGAAGGTAAAGGTCCACGTTTTTGGCGTGCGCTTCGTTCAGGAAGGAGACGAGGTCGGGCAGGCTTCGGCCGAGGCGATCGACGCTCCACGCCATGATTTGATCGAACTCCTTGCGGGCGATCCCCTTGAGCAGAGCGTCATAGGCGGGACGTTGATCTCGCCCCTTGGCGCCGCTGATCCCTTCGTCGGCGTGGACGGCGACGACGATCCATCCCTGACGCTGGGCGACGGCCTGAAGCTCCTGAAGCTGGTTCTCGACGGTCTGGCTGTCGGAGGAAACACGTGCGTAGATTGCCACTCGCTTGGTCAGGAACGTTCTCCATGGATGTTGGGAAGGGCCGACAGATTCTCACAGTTCCCTGTTCTGTCGAGAAGAACCTGTGCCCCCAATCAGATGTTGGCGAGAACGGCGAAAATGGGATTAGGCGGTCCCGCTGCGGCTGGGTTTGCCGAGAGCGAGTTCGAAGGGGTTTGCGGGAACGCCTCGGGCCATGCCGTTGGCGCCAATGGCG
>NZ_JAFCTT010000011.1:0-123540 GCF_049896165.1 Brevundimonas sp. TWP3-1-2b1
CTGGCCTTGGCCAGAACCATCGTGATCGCAGCCGTCAGCGTCGTCTTGCCGTGGTCCACGTGACCGATCGTGCCGATGTTGCAATGCGGCTTGTTACGTTCGAACTTTTCCTTGGCCATTCTCTTCTCTCCGTCCCCTGAACAGGGGGCTTATTCCTAGGTTTTCAGGGGGTATCCGACGGACCGAAGCCCGTCGGGATTGTTGGGTTTAGGCGCTGTACTTCTTGATCACTTCGTCGGCGACGTGTTGCGGCACCGGCTCATAGTGGTCGTACTGCATGGTGAACTGGGCGCGGCCCTGAGACATGCCGCGCAGCGTGTTCACATAGCCGAACATGTTGGCCAGGGGCACGAAGGCGTTCACGACAGTGGCGTTGCCGCGCATGTCCTGACCCTGGATCATGCCGCGACGGGCGTTGAGGTCGCCGATGACCGAACCGAGGTAGTCCTCGGGGGTCACGACCTCGACCGCCATGATCGGCTCGAGCAGCTTCGGAGCACCCTTTTCCTTCAGTTCGCGGAAGGCGGCGCGGGCTGCGATTTCGAACGCCAGCACGCTGGAGTCGACGTCGTGGTATTTGCCGTCCGTCAGGCTCGCCTTGAAGTCGATCAGCGGGAAGCCGGCCAGAAGACCCGAGTCCTTGATGGAGTTCAGACCCTTTTCGACGCCCGGGATGAATTCCTTGGGAATGGCGCCGCCGACGATCGTGTTCTCGAACACGAAGCCCGAGCCGGGCTCGCCGGGTTCGAACGTGATCATGACGCGGGCGAACTGGCCCGTACCGCCGGTCTGCTTCTTGTGGGTGTAGTCGATGTCGACCTTGCGGCCGAGCGATTCACGATAGGCGACCTGCGGCGCGCCGATGGTGGCCTCGACCTTGTAGGTGCGCTTCAGGATGTCGATCTTGATGTCCAGGTGAAGCTCGCCCATGCCCTTCAGGATGGTCTGGCCCGACTCATGGTCGGTCGAGACGGTGAAGGACGGGTCTTCCGAAGCCAGCTTGGCCAGGGCGACGCCCAGCTTCTCCTGGTCGGCCTTGGTCTTGGGCTCCACCGAGATCTCGATGACCGGCGCCGGGAATTCCATCTTCTCGAGGATGACGGGCGACTTCAGCGGATCGCACAGGGTGTCGCCGGTGCGGGTGTCCTTGAGGCCGGCGAGGGCGACGATGTCGCCGGCGAAGGCTTCCTTGACGTCTTCCCGGTTGTTCGAGTGCATCTGCAGCATCCGACCGACGCGCTCTTTCTTGTCGCGGCTGGAGTTCAGCAGGTTCTGGCCGGTTTCCATCTTGCCCGAATACAGGCGGCAGAAGGTCAGCGAGCCGACGAACGGATCGTCCATGATCTTGAAGGCGAGGATCGACAGGGGCTCGTCGTCCGAGGCGCGACGCACGACGGGCTCTTCGGTCTTGAAGTCGATGCCCGGGGTCGGCGGGATGTCCGTAGGCGAGGGCAGGTAGTCGACGACGGCGTCGAGCAGCGTTTGCACGCCCTTGTTCTTGAACGCCGAGCCGCACAGGATCGGATAGAAGGCGCCGGTCAGCACGGCCTTGCGGATGCACTTCTTCAGCACTTCCAGCGAGGGCTCGTTGCCATCGAGGTAGGCCTGCATGGCGTCGTCGTCGAGTTCGACGGCGTTGTCGATCAGGTACTGGCGCGCCTCGACGGCCTTGGCCATCAGGTCGTCCGGGATCGGGCCGACGGTGAAGTTGGCGCCCAGGGCGTCGTTGTCCCAGATCACCGAGTTCATCGACACGATGTCGACCAGGCCGGTCAGGGTGTTCTCCGAGCCGATCGGGAACTGGATCGGCACGGCCTTGGCGCCCAGGCGGTCGCGGATCGACTGGACCGAGGCGTCGAAGTCGGCGCCGATCTTGTCCATCTTGTTGACGAAGACGATCCGCGGAACCTTGTACTTGTCGGCCTGGCGCCAGACGGTTTCGGTCTGCGGCTCGACGCCGGCGTTGCCGTCCAGCACCGCCACGGCGCCGTCGAGCACGCGCAGCGAACGCTCCACTTCAATGGTGAAGTCCACGTGGCCGGGGGTGTCGATGATGTTCAGGCGCTTGCCCTGCCAGAAGGCCGTGGTCGCAGCCGAGGTGATCGTGATCCCCCGCTCCTGCTCCTGGTCCATCCAGTCCATGGTCGCGGCGCCGTCGTGGACTTCGCCGATCTTATGGTTCTTGCCGGTGTAATACAGGATCCGCTCGGTCGTCGTCGTCTTGCCCGCATCGATGTGGGCCATGATTCCGAAGTTGCGGTAGTCCTCGAGCGCGTGTGTGCGGGCCATGAAAGCGTGCCTTGAAAGTATGTTCAGGACGCGGTCCGCGTCCTCGGGAGATCGTCGATGTGGCGGATAAGCGAGCGCGGGCGATTTAGCTCAAACCGCCCGCGCCGGATAGGCCTAGATAGTGTCGCTGTTTGACGCTTTGAAGGCGCCTACCAGCGGTAGTGGCTGAAGGCGCGGTTGGCTTCAGCCATCTTGTGGGTGTCTTCACGCTTCTTGACCGCGGTGCCGCGGTTGTTCGAGGCGTCCAGCAGCTCGGCGGCCAGTTTTTCGGTCATGGTGTTCTCGCCACGCTTGCGCGCGGCGTTGACCAGCCAGCGGATGGCCAGGGCGCGGCGGCGATCGGGGCGAACCTCGACCGGCACCTGATAGGTGGCGCCGCCGACGCGACGCGAGCGGACCTCGACCGACGGCTGGACGTTTTCCAGGGCGGTGTGGAAGGTCTGGACCGGCTCGAAGTCCTTCTTCTTGTCGGCCAGGATCTCGAACGCACCGTAGACGATGTTCTCGGCGACGGCCTTTTTGCCCTCGTACATGACGTAGTTCATGAACTTGGTGACGGTCAGATCCTTGTATTTGGGATCCGGCAGGACTTCGCGTTTCTGGGCGCGGTGACGACGTGACATGGGCTGGGCCTTCTAAATCGGTGTCTGGAAGAAGCCGGATGGGACCGGCTGAATCTGGAAAGTGCGGGTCGCTTACTTCGGACGCTTGGTGCCGTAGTGCGAACGGCGCTGCTTGCGGTCCTTGACGCCTTGCGTGTCGAGCACGCCGCGCAGGATGTGGTAGCGCACGCCGGGAAGGTCTTTCACGCGGCCGCCGCGGATCAGGACCACCGAGTGCTCCTGAAGATTGTGACCCTCGCCGGGGATGTAGCACACGGCTTCATAGCCGGACTTGGCCAGACGGACCTTGGCGACCTTACGCAGAGCCGAGTTCGGCTTCTTCGGGGTCGTCGTATAGACGCGGGTGCAAACGCCGCGACGCTGGGGCGAACCCTCGAGGGCCGGCACCTTGTTGCGCACGGGCTTGGGCTTGCGGGGCTTGCGGATCAGCTGGTTGATCGTAGGCATCGGTAGAACAGTCTCGACTTCTGATGGAGGCGTGTGCCTGTCGGCCGGGGCGCCTCGGTTTCCTTCTTTTGAACGGCCCTTCAGGGCCGCCCGGGGTCGTTCGAGACCGGATGCGGCACGACCAAACAGCCCAGGCGCGCCTCCGGTAAGCCGGAAAACACAAAGGGCCGGAACGCGCGCTTCGGGCGTTCCGGCGGGCACAGCCCGTCCGTTCAATTGTGACGATCAGGATGGGACACCGAAATGGCCCGCCTCGAAAGTCCGGCGCGTTTACGCGTGAGGGGCCTTCAGGTCAAGACCGATGGTCCGCCCTACTCCGCCACCGGCCTGGTCAGATCGAACTCCACCCGAAAGTGCCGGTTGGCCCGACGCAGCTCATAGGCGAACATCCGGTCCGGGTGGACCTTCATCGCCCAGACATTGGTCGTGGAGACGGCGGCGGCATTGGCGTTGAACAGGGCGATGGAGAAGGCGTCGACGGGGAACTCCTGGCGCTCGGCCGTCCCGAGGCTCGCCGTGTCGCCGCCGTACATGTGCAGCACGTCCACCGTGCCGTCCTCGTGGCGGTGATCATGCTTCAGGCGGACGCCCCCGGCCGTCCGCGTGACAATCCACACCCGCGACCGGTCCTCGCCGACGCTGAACGGGATTCGCACCTCTTCCGGCGAACAGTCGCGGACATGCATCAACAGGCGCTGGCTGGCGAAACGGGCGTCGGCGGCGTCGGTCGTGACCACCCGCCCCTCGAAGCGCTGGCCGCACAGGGCGTTCAGTCGGCTCATGAAGACGTCCTGCGGCCCGGACGGCGCGGACGTGGTGGCGCAGGCCGACAGGAGGACTGCGACGACAGCGATCAGGGCGGTTTTCATGCAGCGAGGGTCGCGCGCTTTGACATCGTGCTCAAGGCGCCAAGACGCCCGTTGACTTCGTGGCGTCCCTGAGTATGTTCCGCGCCTCTTATTTTCACGGCTCTCACCGCCGTCGCAAAGGTAATTTCCGATGGCAAAGCCCGCCTCAATCAAGATCCGGCTGAACTCCACCGCCGACACCGGCTTCTTCTATGTGACCAAGAAGAATGCCCGCACGATGACCGAGAAGATGGTCGTCAAGAAATATGACCCGGTCGTGCGCAAGCACGTCGAGTTCAAGGAAGGCAAGATCAAGTAGGCGGTTCACACCGCTGACGATCTGAACGCCCGGTCAGCAATGGCCGGGCGTTTTCTTTGTCTCCTCCCCGTGCGCCGCCTGGCGAACGGGGAGGTGGCGCGGCGCTTCTTCAGCGCCGTGACGGAGGGGTTCTTGAAGCGGGCGACGTCTGTGGGCGTGAAAAACCCCTCCGTCTCCTCCGCTTCGCTACGGATCCACCTCCCCATCGCTGCGCGACAGGGACAAGACGTGTGCTCTAGGCCGCCCGCGCGATGACCCGGTCGCGTCCCGTGGCCTTGGCCTCGTAGACGCCTTCGTCGGCGCGTTTCAGCAGGGCCTCAGGCGTATCGCCCGCCCCCGAAGTCGCCGCCACCCCGATCGAGATCGTCACCGTCAGGTGCTCCTGACCGCCCATGACCCGGAACGGGGTCGAGCCGACGTCGCGGCGGATGCGTTCGGCAATGCGCTGGGCGTCCTCGAGCCTGGTGCCCGGCATGATGACGACGAACTCCTCCCCCCCCTGTCGGCAGGGCAGGTCAACGGCGCGAACGTTGGTGGCCAGCCGCACGGCGAACTCGCGCAGCACCTCGTCGCCCGCGTCGTGGCCGAAGCCGTCGTTGACCTTCTTGAAGTGATCGATGTCCAGCACCAGCACCGAGACCGGCTCGCCGCCCTGGGCCGCCCGAGTGACAAAGGCTTGAAGTTGGCCCGCCATATAGCGGCGGTTGTGCAGCCCCGTCAGGGCGTCGGTGACGGCCATCTCCAGGCTGTAATCCAGCTTCTCCTTGAGGAAGTCGGTGTAGCGCTTCCTGCGGATCTGCGTCCGCGCCCGCGCTGCCAGTTCCTCGGGGTCCACGGGCTTCATCAGGATGTCGTTGACGCCCAGCTCCAGCGCCTTGACCAGTCGTGGCCGGTCCGACGGATCGACCACGGCCAGGATCGGCAGGTGCCGCGTCGGCTCGGCCGACCGCACCTGGGCGATCAGGCGCAGGCCGTCGAACTCGGCTGCCGCCACATTGATGATCATCAGGTCGATCGCGCCCCTGGACGCCAGCAGGCCCCCGGCCGCATCGCTCTCGACCGTCGGCCGGTGCTCGCGCGTCAGTTCCTCGGCGATCCGCTGCGCCTGGCGCGCATTGTCGTCGACAATCAGGACCCGGCCGCCCGAGCCGCGCAGTCGCCCGGCTCCGTCCGTCGTGACTCCCAGCCGCCGTCCGCTCTCCTCGCGCTCGCGCAGCTCATCCATGACCAGTTTCAGCCGGGTCAGCGACCGCACGCGGGCGAACAGGACCACGTCGTCCAGCGGCTTGGTCACGAAGTCGTCGGCCCCCGCCTCCAGCCCCTTGATCCGGTCCTCGCGTCCGTCCAGCGCTGTCACCAGCACGACGGGGATATGGTTGGTGAGCGGATCGGCCTTGAGACGCCGGCAGGTCTCGAACCCGTCCATGCCCGGCATCATGACGTCCAGCAGGATGATGTCCGGCTGTTCCGCCGCCGCCAGGGTCAGCGCCTTCGCCCCGTCATGACACGTCAGGACGTCATAGTATTCCAGCGTCAGCTTGGCCTCGAGCAGGCGGACGTTGGCCTCGACATCGTCGACCACAAGAATACGCGCGGTCATTGAACGGCTATCCTACTGCTACCGGCTGGCTGAGGTGCTTCTTCACCGTTTCCAGGAAATGCATCACCGAGATCGGCTTGGAGATATAGGCCTCGCAGCCGCCCTGCCGGATCCGTTCCTCGTCGCCCTTCATCGCGAAGGCTGTCACGGCGATGATCGGGATGTGGGCCAGTTCCTCGTCATCCTTGAGCCATTTGGTCACTTCCAGCCCCGAGATCTCGGGCAACTGGATGTCCATCAGGATCAGGTCGGGCATGTGCTGGCGTGCCATGGCCATCGCCTGCATCCCCTCGCGGGTCTGCAGGATCTCATAGCCCTGCGAGTCGAGCAGATCATGAAACAGCTTCATGTTCAGCTCGTTATCCTCGACGATGAGGACTTTCTTGGACATCTTCACCCGGTCTGGCCGCCTCGACTGGCGCGGACGTCGCGCTGACAGGCATGCCGCTTCTTCGATTGGGATTGTGGCTGCCCAGTCTTAAGTTGGGGTGAAGTCGGGAATTCAAGCTTCACCATGAAAGCCATCTGTCGCGACTGCCTGTGGGCCGGGGAGGATACGGTCGTCCGCTGCCCGTCCTGCGGCTCGCCGCGCGTGGTCTGCGACCCCGAGCTCGACCAGCTTTCGATCGCCCATCTCGACTGCGACGCCTTCTACGCCTCGGTGGAGAAGCGCGACCGCCCGGAACTGCGCGACAGGCCCGTCATCGTCGGCGGCGGGGTGCGCGGCGTGGTTTCGACCTGCTGCTACATCGCCCGCCAGTCCGGCGTCCATTCGGCCATGCCGATGTTCAAGGCGCTCAAGGCCTGTCCCGACGCCGTGGTCCTCAAGCCGGATTTCTCGAAATACGTCCCCGAATCGGAGCGCATCTTCCGCTTCGTCGGCGAGCTGACGCCCCTGGTCCAGACCCTGTCCCTCGACGAGGCCTGGATCGACCTGTCCGGCACCGAACGCCTCAACGGCGGCCCGCCCGCGCTCCAGCTGATCCGCCTCCAGAAACTGATCGAGGACGAGACCGGCCTCGGCGTCTCCATCGGCCTGGCCCCCAACCGCTTCCTCGCCAAGATCGCCTCCGAACTGGACAAGCCGCGCGGTTTCTCCGTCATCGGCACGGCCAATGCCCAGGCGCTCCTGGCCCCGAAATCCGTCCGCATCCTGCCCGGCGTCGGTCCCGTCTTCGGCAAGACCCTGGTCTCGGACGGTTTCGCCACCGTCGGCGACCTCGCCGCCGCCGACGTCCGCGATCTGGTCAAACGCTACGGCGAAACGGGCCTTCGCCTCCACGACCTCGCCCACGCCCGCGACGCCCGCTCGGTGAACCCCGAGCACGACCGGCGCGGCATGAGCGCGGAGACCACCTTCAACACCGACCTGACAGCGCTCGAAGAGCTCGAAGCCGAACTCTGGCCCCTGTGCGAGAAGGTCGCCTCCAAGGCCCGCCGCGACGGCGTCTCCAGCCGCGTCGTCGTCCTTAAACTGCGCCGCAGCGACTTCAGGATCGTCACCCGGCGCAAGACCCTGCCCGACCCGGTCCAGACCGCCCGCGCCCTGTTCGCCATCGGCCGCGAGCTGCTCGCCCCCGAGCTCGGCCGCCCCTACCGCCTGATCGGCATCGGCCTGGCCGACATCCAGGACGCCGAGGACAGGCCCGAAGGCCTGTTCGCCTCATCCGAGCGCCGCACCCTCAGGACCGAGACCACCATCGACGCCCTGCGCCAGAAATTCGGCGCCTCCGCCGTGGTGGCAGGGCGGGCATTGAAGCCGAAGCCGCGTTAGCCCCCCCCTCCGTGCACCCCGGCGAAGGCCGGGGTCCAGATGGAGGACCCGGCAGTCTGATCAAATGACCCGGTGCGACATCCCGGCCATCTGTCTTGCCATCTGGACCCCAGCCTTCGCTGCGGTGCACGGGTGGAGGTCAGCCGTTCAACCGCCCTTAAGTCCCCCCGTGCATCATCCCCCCATGTCCGCATTCCTCGACAAGATGCGCCGCCGGGGCGGCCGCTACCTCGGCGTCCGCCCCGCACCGGTCCGCCCGCAGCGCGGCGTCTTCAGCCTGTCGTTCGACGACATCCCGGTGACCGCCTGGACCGAGGCCGGCCCGATCCTCGAAGAGCATGGCGTCACCGCCACCTACTATGTCGCCGGCAGCCTGTCGGGCGGACAGAACCTGGGCCTGCCCCAGTTCACCACCGACCACCTCCAGGCCCTGTTCGGCGCCGGCCACGAGGTCGGCTGCCACTCCTTCGGCCACACTTCGGCCCTCGCCGTCTCGCCCGAGGCCTACGCCGCCGATCTGGACAGAAACGCCGCCTGGGTCGCCGAGCGGCTGGCGGGCCATGTCATGACAACCTTCGCCTGGCCCTATGGAGACGTCTGCGTCGGCGCCAAGGCCGTCGTCGCGGACCGCTTCGCCCTCGCCCGCGGCGTCCGCGACGGCGTCAACGCCGGCAGCGCCGACCGCGCCAACCTCCAGGCCATCGGCCTCGAAAGCCGCCGCCTGCCCGGCTACGACCTCGAGGCGCTGATGACCGAAACCGCCGCCCGCAAGGGCTGGCTCATCGCCTACGGCCATGACGTCATGGACGGCCCCACCCCCTACGGCTGCACCCCCGACGACCTCGATCGCGTGATCCGGCTGGCGAAAGCGGCGGGGCTGGAGATCATGCCGGTGGGCGAGGCGTGGCAAAAGATGGCGGCCTGAACCTTCTCCCTCCCCCGAGGGGGGAGGGTGGTCGGAGCGAAGCGGAGACCGGGTGGGGGCGGCAAGGCGAAACCTCGCAGGCCTGCCTCTGGATCACCGGCCGTTCCCACCCGGTCGCTCCGCGACCACCCTCCCCCGAGGGGGAGGGAGAAGCTCGTCGCACCGACCAGCCAGACCCGCGACAATTCAACACCTTAGCGCGACCATCCCGCGCCTTGACCTTCCGGCCCCTCGGCTATAGGTTCCGCGCCGAATTCAGACCCCTGTCGGGGCCCGCAAATCCATGCGTGGCCGGGCGGGGTTCGAAACAAACAAAGCCCATGTCCCTGCCCCCGGAATCGCGCGAAGAGGCGATCAAACGCCTCACCGACAGCGCTTCGTCTCTGGAGGCGCGCACCGCCCGCGAGGTTTCTCACGAGGCGGCGGGTCAGGCGGCGGCCGGTCAGGCGTGGCGGATCATCGCCGACCTGTTCGGCGGCGTGTTCGTGGGTCTGGCGCTCGGCGCCATCGTGGACTGGTATTTCCATACCAATCCCTGGGGTTTGATCGGCGGCGTCCTTCTGGGCTTCGCCGTTTCGGTTTGGATGGCCTGGTCGACGGCGCAACGCCTGATGGCCCAGGCGAAAGCAAGTGGAGTGGAGCCGAAGTCGGTTCCCTTCGACGATGACGAAGAAGACTAAAGGCGCCCATGGCTGATCCGCTTCACCAGTTCCAGATCGTTCCGCTTGTCGACTTCGGCACGGTGACCCTGCCTGTCATCGGCGAGCAGCAGCTCGCCTTCACCAACTCGCACCTGGCCATGACCGTCGCCTTCGGCGTGGTCGTCCTGTTCCTTCAGGTGGTGACCGCCGGCGCCAAGGTCGTCCCGGGTCGCTGGCAGTCCGCCGGCGAGACCATGTTCGGCATGATCGACGGCATCGTCGATTCCATCATCGGCCATGACGGGCGCAAGCTGTTCCCGTTCGTCTTCACGGTCTTCACCTTCATCCTGGCCATGAACTTCATCGGCCTGTTCCTGACCTTCACGGCCACCTCGCAGATCGCCGTCACCGCCACCTTCGGCGTGCTGACCATCCTGCTCGTGCTGGCCATCGGGTTCGCCAAGCACGGCCTCGGCTTCTTCAAGCTGTTCGTCCCGTCGGGCGTGCCGTGGCCGGTCCTGCCCTTCGTGATCGTCATCGAGTTCGTCTCCTTCCTGCTGCGCCCGGTCACCCTGACCCTTCGTCTGTTCGGCAACATGATGGGCGGCCACGTCGCCCTGAAAGTCTTCGCCGGCTTCGTGGTCGTGGGCGTCGGCGGGTCCGTCGGCCTCGGCCTCGGCATCCCGATCGCCCTGCTGTCGATGGGGATGACCGTCGGCCTGACCGCGCTGGAGTTCCTGGTGGCCTTCCTCCAGGCCTTCGTCTTCGCCGTTCTGACCTGCATCTACCTCAACGATGTGGTCAACCTGGGCCACGGGCACTAAAGCCTCCACCCAGTTTTCGTCCCTAACCAACCAACCTCAGACTAGGACTAAAGATTATGGAAGCAGAAGCCGCCAAGCTCATCGGCGCCGGCCTCGCAATGACCGGCATGATCGGCGCCGGCATCGGCGTCGGCAACATCTTCGGCTCGTTCCTGACGGGCGCCCTGCGCAACCCGTCGGCCGCAGGCTCGCAAATCGGCAACCTGTTCGTGGGCGCCGCCCTGGCCGAAGCCCTGGGCATCCTGTCCTTCGTTCTGGGCATCCTGCTCTACTCGGCCTGATCGCCGAACCCGATCAGGCGCGGCGCCGGTGATCCGGCCGCCGCGCCTTTTCGCCTGATTTCAGAACAGACGGACCATGGCTGCACAAACTCCCGAACTCGTACTTCCCGCGTCCGACACGGCTCCCGTCGATGTCGCGACCACGCATGCCTCGACCGAAGCCGCACACGGCGAAGGTGGCGGCTTGCCCCAGTTCGAGTTCCAGCACTGGTTCGGACAGATCGTCTATCTGATCTTCCTGTTCGCCATCCTCTACTGGCTGATCGCCAAGGTCTTCACCCCGCGCATGCGCCGCGTGTTCGACGAGCGTGAGACCACCATCTCCACCGCCGTCGCCACGGCCCGCCAGGTCCAGGCCGAGGCCGCCGGCCAGGCCGAGGCCGCCAAGGCCGAGGTCGAGAAGGCCCGCGCTGACTCGCGCGCCGCCTCCGTCGCCGCCAAGGCCCGCGTCACCGACGAGGCCAACCGTCGCGCCGCCGAGGAAGAAGCCGTCGTCAACGCCCGCATCGCCGAGGCGGAGATCGCTATCGGCAAGACCCGCGACGCCGCCATGGCCAATGTCGCCACCATCGCCGCCGACACAGCCTCGGCCATCGTCGAGCGTCTGACCGGCAAGGCCCCCTCGGCCGCCGAGGCCACCGCCGCCGTCAAGGGAGCCGTCTGATGAACATGTTCATGGAAGAGGGCTTCTGGGGTCTCCAGAGCGCCGAGATGTGGGTCCTTGTCGGCCTGCTGATCTTCATCGGCATCTGCATCTACGTCGGCGTGCCGAAACTGATCGCCGGCCAGCTGGACGCCAAGGGCGCCAAGATCCAGTCCGAACTGGATGAGGCCCAACGCCTGCGCGCCGAGGCCGAGGCTCTTCTCGCCACCATCCGCGCCGAGAAGACCGCCGCCGAGGCCCAGGCTCGCGACATGCTGGCCGCCGCCGAGGCCGACGCCCGCATCATGGAGGCCGAGGCCAAGGTCCGCCTCGAAGAGACCCTGGCTCGTCGCCAGGCCCTGGCCGAGCGCCGGATCGCCTCCGCCGAGGTCCAGGCTACGGCCGAGGTCAAGGCCGCCGCCGCCGAGGTCGCCGCCCAGGCCGCCGAGACCATCCTCACCGCCCGTATCGCCGGGGCGAAGACCGACCCCCTGCTCGACGCCGCCATCGCCCAGATCGGCACCCGCCTGAACTAGGGCTTTCGACGGGTGAGTTGCGGCGCTCTTGGAGCGCGGAACGCTCTAGCGGCTATCGGCTCAAGTCATGCGAATGGGCGGCGCACCGGACCGGTGCGCCGCCCTTCTCTTTTCCAGACCGATCAGTGGGCCGGCGCGACCCCGTCCATCAGCTTTGCGGCCCGCTTCTCGCGCGCCACCAGCCGGGCGTAGACATTGCCCAGCACGATGCCGAACACCGCATGGCTGACCAGCATCCAGGCGACCATGCCGAACCCGCCCGAGCCGCGGAAGATCCCCGAATCTCCGAACAGGAACACCATCACCATCAGCACCGCCCAGGCGCCGACCGCGAAGATGATCCCCTTGGTCTCCGGCGTCTGACCCGGCATCCGCGGACACAGGATCCCGAACAGGGCCCCCAGGATCACCGTCCCCGCGATAAAGTGGGCGATCCACCCCACGACCAGGTTTCCGGGCATCCCAATCAGACTGGACACAAAGAGTGGAAACGGCTCCACCCACGGACCAGCAAAGACATTCACGGCTTCGAGTATTGAGACGGCCACCGTAGCGAACAGACCGGCGATCATTCCCTTTTGTACGCGTGACATCATAACGACAGCGCCTCCCAACGCTTATTGTCTGTTCCGATAACGCGGGGAGGACTCTACGCCTGTGGCGCAGGGACGCTATTCCGCCACAGTCACAACCGCGTGCTTCGCAGTTGCGAAAAGGTTTTACGCGAAGCGGACGTCAAGCATGGATTCGGTCGCCTCCCACAACCGCGCCGCTGCGGCGGTATCCAGCGCCTGGGGTTCGGCCTTCGCCGGCCCGGGCGGACCCTTCAGCTCGTTCATCCGCGTCGCACCCAGATAGGCCCCGCCCTTCACGGTCGGCTCCGTCGCCGCCATCAGGATCGGCAGGGCGCCGGCAGCGGCCGAATGACTGATCAGGGGCTCGATCAGCGGCCGATACAGCAGGCCCATCACGGCTCGCGACACCGGCCGCCCGGTCAGCGGCCCGTTGCCGATCAGTCCGGTCCGGGCATAGCCGGGATGGGCCACCACACTGGTCAATCCCCACCCATGGGCGGCGCTGCGGCGGTCCAGCTCCAGCCCGAACATCAGCATCGCCAGTTTCGACTGCGTATAGACCGGCCAGTCCCTGTACAGGCGCGCATGGTTCAGATCGTCGAAAGTGATCTGGCCCCGCCGGTGGGCAATGCTGGACAGCTGGACCACCCGCGCCTGTCCCGCCTTCAGCAACGGCAGCAACCGCGCCGTCAGGGCGAAATGGCCGAGATAGTTGGTCGCGAACTGCATCTCGAACGCGTCGACCGTCACCTCCCGCTTCGGCAGCGCCATGACCCCGGCGTTGTTGACCAGAATGTCGATCGGCCGTCCCTGCCCCAGCAGGCGATCGGCAAAGGCAGCGACCGACGCCTGGCTGGCCAGATCCAGGGCCTCGAACCGGACATTGGCAGCCGGGACCGCACGACGGATGCGCCTCATCGCGTCGTCACCCTTCTTTGGATTGCGCGCCGCGATGACGACCTCGGCCCCCTTCCGGGCCAGTTCGAGAGCGGTCTCGAATCCCGTCCCTCCGGTCGAGCCGGTGACGATCGCCAGTTTTCCCGTCTGGTCGGGAATGTTTGCAGTGGTCCAGTTCGACATCGGGTCTATCCTGCGGGTCTGACGTGAGGGAGGAACATCGGGTTGCAATATCTGCACTCGATGCAAATATGCAAGCCGTGCAAGACAAGATTTCAGGCCTGCGTGAACGCAAACGCGCCGACACCCATGCGCGGGTCCACAGCGCCGCGATGGCGCTCTTCAGCCGCAGGGGTTTCGAGGCCACGACCCTCGATGACATAGCCATTGCAGCCGGTGTGTCCCGTCGCAGCCTGTTCCACTATTTCGCGTCCAAGGAAGACATCGTCCTGTCGACCAAGGCGGGTCTGGGCGACCTGATCGAGGCCGCCGTCGCCCGCCGCCCGGCCGACGAGCCCCTGCTGGCCATGGCCGAGAACGCCCTGACGGACATGGCTGCGGACTTCCAGGGTCCCGGCCCCAAGGCGCTGGCCCGCCTGATCCATGACACCCCGGCGCTGCGCTCAGGCGATCAGGCCAGGTATGAGGCGCTGGAGCGGCGACTGGCCGAGGCGATGGCGTGCCGCAAGGGACTGGCCCCCGACGACCTGCAGGCCCGCGTCACCGCCGTCACGGCGATCGGCGTCCTGCGCATGGCGACCGGGACCTGGTTGACCTCGGACGATGGCCAAGGCCCCGAGGTCCACGGCAAGGCCGCCTTCGCGGCGCTCAGGCGCTCAATCGGCGATGCGTGAACGCCAGAGAAACAGCGTGCGGTGCACCAGGAAACTCACCAGCCCGCAGACACTGACCGCAGTGACGATCAGGACGACCTGCCCGGCCCGGTCGCTCCACAGCGGACGCCCCAGAGCGATGGTCCAGACCCCCGCCGCCAGGGCGACCAGGGCCATTGACGCCAGCAGCGCCTTTAGCCAGGGCAACCGTGCCGCTCGCCACAGCCCGGCCTCGGTATCGGTGGCATAGGGTTTGGCGTCCTTCCTGCGCCCCGTCATGACGGCAATCGCCTCGCGCAATGTGATGCCGAAGATATAGGTGTCCCACAGGAGCGGACTGTTCGGATAGTCTCGGTAGCCCCGCTGCGACAGTCGCGGCGACCGCGCGATGACGAAGACGCAGCCCCGGGTGAGGGCCAGGGCTCCCACCAGCATGATCAGATAGGGCCAGGAGGGCCACAGGACATCTGCGGGCGTCGGAGCCTGCAGGTCTGCAAGTTCCAACACGCCCGAGATGTAGAAGCCCCAGAGGCCCAGCGTCATGATCAGCTCGGCCCAGGTGATGGCCTGTCTCGGCGTCATGCCAAAGCCTCCTCGGCTTCGATCCGAAAGCGGACCAGTCAGCCCGAACGGTCAAGCCTAGGCCCGACGCGCCCGGAAAGGCCAGAGCCTACTCCGCTGCGATGTTCGTCCCTTCCGGGGCGGTCCAGCGAAGCTTGGGCGAACGCGCCGCGCGGGTCTCGTCGAGGCGACGCAGGGGCGCATGGAAGGGCGCGCCCTTGAAGCGGTCCACCTCGCCGGCCTTTGCCGCCTGGGCCAGCAGACGCAGGGCCTTGATGAACCGGTCCAGCTCGGCCTTGGATTCCGTCTCGGTCGGCTCGATCAGCATGGCGCCGTGGACGACCAGGGGGAAATACATGGTCATCGGGTGGAAGCCCTCGTCGATCATCGCCTTGGCGAAGTCGAGCGTGGTGATGTCCGTGCCCTTCAGCCATTCGTCGTCGAACAGGGCCTCGTGCATGCAGGGGCCGTCCGGGAAGGCGGCGCTCATCACGTCCGACAGCCGGGCCTTGATGTAGTTGGCGTTCAGCACCGCGTCCTCGGCGACCTGGCGCAGGCCGTCCGAGCCGTGGCTCATCATGTAGCTGAGGGCGCGGGTGTACATGCCCATCTGGCCCTGGAAGGCGCACATACGGCCAAAGGCCTGGGCCGCCTCGTCTTCCTCGCGCTCGATCAGGCGATAGCCGTCCGCGTCGTGCACGACCCAGGGGGCCGGGGCGAACGGGGCCAGGGCGGCTGACAGCACGACCGGACCCGAGCCGGGACCGCCGCCGCCGTGGGGCGTCGAGAAGGTCTTGTGCAGGTTGATGTGCATGGCGTCGACGCCCAGATCGCCCGGGCGGACCCGGCCGACGATGGCGTTGAAATTGGCCCCGTCGCAGTAGAAATAGGCGCCCGCTTCGTGGGTCAGCCGGCTGATCTCGAGGATGTCGCGCTCGAACAGGCCGCAGGTGTTCGGATTGGTCACCATGATGGCGGCGACGTCGTCGCCCAGCTTGGACGCCAGATCGGCCACGTCGACGCGGCCGTCTTCGGTCTGGGACACTTCGACGACCGTGTAGCCGACGAAGGCCGCAGTCGCCGGATTGGTGCCGTGGGCCGAGGTCGGCACCAGCACCTTGCGGCGCTGCTCATGCTGGCCCGAGGCCTCATGCGCGGCGCGGATGGCCATCAGGCCGCACAGTTCGCCGTGGGCGCCGGCCTTGGGCGACAGGGCCACCGCGGGCATGCCCGTCAGGGTCTTGAGCCAGTGCGCCAGGGTGTCCATCAACGCCAGCGCACCCTGCACTGTCGAGGTCGGCTGCAGCGGGTGGATGTCGGAGAACCCCGGCAGCCGCGCCATCTTCTCGTTGAAGCGCGGATTGTGCTTCATCGTGCACGAGCCCAGCGGATAGATGGCCAGGTCGATGGCGTGGTTCTTCTGCGACAGGCGCACATAGTGGCGCATGGTCTCGGGCTCGCTCAGACCCGGCAGGCCGATCGGATCGCGGCGGACCAGATCGCCGAGGTCAGACCCGTCCGTCTTCGGTTCCGGCAGGTCGACGCCGGTCTTGCCCCAGCCGTCGCTCTCGAAAATCAGGTGCTCGGCCTGCAACAGGCCGCGCGCGCCGGTCAGGGTCGGGTATTTGTAGCCGTGATCGTTCGCGGTCAGGGCGGTCGGACGGCCGACGGTGTTCATCGTGCTCATGATCAGGCTCCCAGGATCTTGGTCAGGGACTTGGCGAGGATCTGGATGTCGGCATCCAGAGTCGTCTCGGTCGCAGCGACCAGCAGGACGTCGTCCATGCCGGCGTCGGGCGCCAGTCGGCTGTAGGGCACGCCGGCCAGCACATGATGCGCCGCCAGCTGATCCACCACCTCGGCGGCATTCTTCGGCAGCTTCACGGCGAACTCGTTGAAGAACCGGCCGGTCAGGATCTCGACCCCCGGAATAGCCGCCAGGGCATCGCGCGTCGCCAGCGCCTTCTCGTGGTTCAGCAGCGCCAGCTTGCGCAGCCCCGTCTCGCCCAGCAGGCTCATGTGGATGGTGAAGGCCAGGCTGCACAGGCCCGAGTTGGTGCAGATGTTCGACGTCGCCTTGTCGCGGCGGATGTGCTGCTCGCGCGTCGACAGGGTCAGGACGAAGCCCCGCTCGCCGTCCGCGTCCACCGTCTCGCCGCACAGGCGGCCCGGCATCTGGCGGATCAGCTTCTCGCGCGTCGCGAACAGGCCGACATAGGGTCCGCCGTAGTTCAGCGCGTTACCGATCGACTGGCCCTCGGCGGCCACGATATCGGCCCCCATCTCGCCCGGCGACTTCAGCAGGCCCATCGACACGGCCTCGGTGACCACGACGATCAGCAGGGCGCCGGCGGCGTGGGCCGCCTCGGCGATCTTCGTCACATCGGTCGCCGTGCCGAACACGTTCGGCGTCTGGACCACGACACAGGCCGTGTCCGGACCGATCCGGGCGATGACGTCGGCTTCCGCGTCCACGGCGGCGGCCAGCACCTCGGTCTCCACGCCGACAGCGTGAACGACCGTCTCGGTCGCCCGCACATAGTGCGGATGCACCCCGCCCGAGATGACCGCCTTGTTCCGGCGCGTCACCCGCGTGGCCATCAGCACGCCCTCGGCCATGGCGGTCGAGCCGTCGTAGAGCGAGGCGTTGGCCACATCCATGCCCGTCAGGTTCGCGACCTGGGTCTGGAACTCATAGAGATACTGCAGCGTCCCCTGGGCGATCTCCGGCTGGTACGGCGTGTAGCTGGTCAGGAACTCCGAGCGCTGGATCACGTGATCCACCGTCGCCGGCACGTGGTGACGATAGGCCCCGGCGCCACAGAAGAAGGGCACGTCGCCCGCCGCCGTGTTCTTGCCCGCCAGCGTCTTCAACGCCCGCTCGACCTCAAGCTCGCCCATGACGCGCGGCAGGTCGACGAACCCGTCCCGCTGCGCCGCCTCGGGCACGTCCACGAACAGGTCGTCGATCGATTTCACGCCGATGGCGGCGAGCATCGCCGTGCGGTCGTCGGGAGTCAGGGGCAGGTAGCGCATCGTGTGTTCACCTTGTCATCCCGGGGGAGCGGGCGTTTGTCATCCCGGCCGAAGCGAAGCGAAGAGCCGGGACGGGGCGGGGTTATCTTGTCAGTCCCGGTCGGCCCAAAGGGCTGAACCGGGACACGGGCGGAGTTTGTCGTCAGTGCCCCGGATGAGCTGCGCTCTCCGGGACGGGAAGTTCAGGCAGGCAGGTCCCGGCTCTCCGCTTCGCTTCGGCCGGGATGACAAACTAAAGCGAGGCCAGAAACGCGTCGTAAGCGGCGCGGTCCATCAGCGCGTCCAGCTGCGAGGCGTCCGACACCTTGATCTTCGCGAACCAGCCCTCGCCTTCGGGGTCGGCATTGACGGTCTCGGGGGCGGTGGCCAGCACGACATTGCCCTCGATCACCTCACCCGACACCGGCGCATAGACGTCCGAGGCCGCCTTGACGCTCTCGACGACGGCGAAGCTGTCGCCCTTGCCGACAGTCTTGCCGGCTTCCGGCGTCTCGACGAACACCACGTCGCCAAGCTGGTCGGCAGCGTGTTTCGAGATGCCGACGGTGGCGACATCGCCGTCGAGGCGAACCCACTCGTGATCCTTGGTGAAGTGCATGGTGTGTTCCTTTTTCTCGTCATCCTCCGGCTTGACCGGGGGATCAGGCCTTGGGTTTGCGGTAATAGCGTTGGGCGACGAACGGCATGTCGATGACCTCGGCGGCGGCGGCCTTGCCGCGCACAATGACCTTCAGCTCGGTGCCGAGGGCGGCGTGCGACGGCGGCACATAGCCCATGGCGATGTTGCGACCCAGGGTCGGCGACGGCCCACCCGAGGTCACCGTTCCAATGACCTTGCCGTCCAGATCGGCGATCTCCGCGCCCTCGCGCGCCGGGGCGCCTTCCTTGACGCTCAGGCCCACGCGCACCCGCGACGGACCCTCGGCCAGCTCCTTCAGGATGCGTTCGGCGCCGTTGAAATCGGCGGCCTCCTTGCGGGACTTCGACAGGGCGAAGGTCAGCGCCCCCTCGACCGGCGAGGTTGTCGGATCGATGTCATGCCCATGCAGCGGCAGCCCGGCTTCGAGGCGCAGGCTGTCGCGCGCGCCCAGGCCGATCGGCTTGACCCGGGTGTCCTCCAGGATCGTGTTCCACACCCGCTCGGCGTCGGCGGCCGGGACCGAGATCTCGTAGCCGTCCTCGCCGGTATAGCCCGAGCGCGAGACGTAGCAGTCGACCCCGAACAGCATCAGGCGGGCGCAATCCATGAAGCCGAACTCGGCCAGCACCGGCTCATGCTTCACCATGACCTCGGCCGCTTCGGGCCCCTGGATGGCGATCAGGGCGCGGTCGTCCAGCACGGTCAGCGTCGCGTCGCCCGACAGATGCTCGGCCCAGAAGGCGAAGTCCTCGTCCTTGTTGCCGGCGTTGACGACGACGAACAGGCCGTCGTGATCGGGCTTGCCCGCCATCAGGTCGTCGATGATCCCGCCGTCGTCGTTCAGCAGCAGGCTGTATTTCTGGCGGCCGGACTTCAGCACCTGATAGTCGCCGGGCACGAAGCGCTGGAACTGGTCGATCGCATCGGCGCCGGTGATCTTGCACTGGCCCATGTGCGACACGTCGAACAGGCCGGCGTGCTCGCGCGTCCAGCGATGCTCGGCCAGGACGCCCTCGTACTGCACCGGCATGTCGTAGCCGCCGAACCCGACCATGCGGGCGCCGGCGGCACGGTGCGCGGCGTTCAGAACGGTGGTCTTCAGCGTATGGTCGGTCATGGGGGTCCAGACTTTCAGGGTCGCGTCTCGAGGCGGAAAGCTCCGCCGTCCTCGCGCCCCCGCTGTCTGTGAAGCCTGAGAGATTCCGGCGCCGCCCATCCCTGCTGGAATGCGAGGCGTCTTGCTCCGTCGGCGCACCCCCAGAACCGAAGTCCCTGGGTGACTTTCCAGCGTCCGAATGTCCTCGCGGTCCGTTTGCCTGAGCGTTTCCGGGGCGGTTGCGCCTTCGGCTCCGGGTCGGTTTTCACGCCGCCCGATCTCTCCCGCGAGAGCGAGGTGACCAAGGCCCCGACTCCGGCGCGAAGTCAAGCGTGGGCTTGTGAACCGGCTGTTGTCATCCCGGCCGTAGCGAAGCGAAGAGCCGGGACGGGAGGCTCCCATTAATCTTGCCCCGGAGAGCGCAGCTCATCCGGGGCAAGGCCCATCCACTATCCCTCGGCCCGGTTCAGCCGAGCGGCTGACCGGGCCGAAAATTACTATACGAACCCGTCCCGGATCAGCGCTCCTCGCTGTCCGGGATGACAAGATGCGCACCTTGGAACGGGGACTTCGATGTCGAGCATAAAATCTTACGCGCATCCCCAAAACACCACCACGCCTGACCCAGAGCCCGGTCCGGCCCTGTTTGCTAGCCTTGGTATCCCGCTGACGTACACTGCACGCCAGGTTCGCGGAGAGAGCGAGCAAACGGATTTTTCGTCCGTTTCGTCCGTTTCGTCAGGGTGTTTTTCGTCCGGACAGCCGGACGCAACGTCAGCCCGCGTAGGCGTCGATCTCGGCCAGAAGCTTCGCCTTGTCGGCCTCCGACAGGAACGACCCCTCGAAACTGTTCCGCGCCAGCTGCGTCACATGCTCGCGGCTTAGCCCCACGGCCTCCGCCAGCCTCGAATAGTTGGCGTTCACGTAACCGCCGAAATAGGCCGGATCGTCCGAGTTCAGCGTCACATGCAGGCCCCGGCGCAGCATCTCCGGCACAGGGTGATCCTTCAGGTCCTTCACGACGCAGAGCTTGAGGTTCGACAGGGGACAGACCGTCAGCGTCATCTGTTCGGCGGCCAGCCGCTGGATCAGACCCTCGTCCTCCATCGAGCGGTTGCCGTGGTCCATCCGGTCGATGTGCAGCAGGTCCAGCGCCTCGTGCACATAGGCGGGCGGCCCCTCCTCCCCGGCATGGGCGCACAGCTTAAGCCCCAGCTCGCGCGCGGCAGCGAAGACCCGGACGAATTTCGACGGCGGATGCCCGACCTCCGACGAATCCAGCCCGACCCCGATGAAGTGATGCAGATACGGCTTCGCCATCTCCAGCGTCGCGAAGGCCTCCTCCTCCGACAGATGCCGCAGGAAGCTCAGGATCAGACCCGAGGTGACGCCCAGTTCCGCCTTCGCCCGGTCCATCCCCGCGATCAGTCCCTCGACCACCACGCCGAAGGGCACTCCCCGGTCGGTATGGGTCTGGGGATCGAAGAAGATTTCCGCGTGCCGCACGTTATCCGCCGCCGCCCGCCGGAAATAGGCGAAGGCCAGATCCTCGAAATCCTTGCGCGTCAGCAGGACGTTCGCCCCGGCGTAATAAATGTCGAGGAAGTCCTGCAGGTTGGAGAAGTCATAGGCCGCCCGTACCGCCTCGACGCTGTCGAACGGGATCTGGACCCCGTTCCGCTGGGCCAGTTCGAACATCAGTTCGGGCTCGAGCGAGCCTTCGATGTGCAGGTGAAGTTCAGCCTTGGGCAGGCCGGCGATATAGGCGTCGAGGGACATGGGTCGCATCCGTTCTGGGTGCGGCAGTCTAACCTACATCCGGTCGGGGGTGTCGATTCCCAGCAGCCGCAGCGCGGTCTCCAGCTGACTCAGCGCCGCCCCGGCCAGGGCCAGTCGCGACGCGACCGTCTCCGGCTCCGACGCCGCCAGCACCGGGCAGGCGGCATAGAATTTGGAGAAGGACTGGGCCAGACGATAGGTGTGCTCGGCGATCAGATGCGGAGCCCGCTTGTCATAGGCGTCCGAGACGGCCTGATCGAAGGCGTCCAGCGTCAGCACCAGATCCCGCTCCGCCGGCTCACGGACGAAGATCGGTCCGGCCAGGACGCCTTGCGCCTCGGCCTTGCGGAGCAGGGATTTGATCCGCACCGACTGGTACAGCAGGTAGGGGCCGGTCTTGCCCTCGAAGCTCATGAAACGATCGAGGTCAAAGACGTAGCTGGTCGTTCGGCTGTTCGACAGGTCGGCGAATTTGAGAGCCGCCACGGCGACCTTGGACGCGGTCTCCTCGAACTCCGCTTCAGACAGGTCGGCGCCCAGATCGGCCTCCTTCAGCCGTTCGCGCGCCTTGTCCCGGGCCTGGGTGATCAGGTCGTGCAGCTTCAGCACGCCGCCCGCCCGGGTCTTGAAGGGCTTGCCGTCCGACCCGTTCATCGTGCCGTTGGCGGCGTGCTCCAGCTGACCCGGCGTGGCGTAGCCGACCTTGTAGGCGGCCCGGAATACCTGCTCGAAGTGGTCGCCCTGCCGCTGGTCCACGCAGTACAGGACCAGGTCGAAGTCGAACTGTTGTCGCCGGTCCAGGATCGTGGCCAGATCGGTCGTGCCATACATGGCCGAGCCTTCCGACGAGACCAGCAACAGCGGCGGCAACTCGCGCTTCTCGCCCTCCTCGGCCACCCGGATGATCCAGGCGCCCTGATCGAACTCGGCCAAACCGCGCGCCTTGATGTCGTCGACCATGGCCGGGATCAGGGGATCGGCGTCCGACTCCCCGTTCCACAGGTCGAAGGTGACGCCCAAGGCTCCGAACTCGCGTTCCAGCGCCGTCTTCGACACCGCCACGAAATGCCGCCACAGGGCGCGATAGCCCAGGCGGCCGCCCTGCAGTTCGGCCGTCGCCTTGCGGGCGCGGTCGCGATAATCGATGTCTTCCTTGGCCTTGGCGGCGGCCATCGGATAGAGCCGCTCCAGGTCGTCCAGCGTCACCGGGCTGTGATCCGGGAACGGGCCCTCGCCCTCCGCCAGGAAGGCATCGGCCTTGCCCTCGTCACCGACGGCCACGATCAGCAGCCCCATCTGGAAGCCCCAATCGCCGAAGTGGGCGTCGCCCCAGACCGTGTCACCCCGGAACCGGAACAGCCGCTTCAGGCTCTCGCCGATGATTGAGGAGCGCAGGTGCCCGACGTGCATCGGCTTTGCCACGTTCGGCCCGGCGTAGTCGATGACGACCTTGCGCGGTTCGGCGACCTTCGACGCGCCGGCCAGCGCCGCGTCATCAGCCACGCCCTGCGCTCGATGCGCCAGCGCCTCGTCGGAGAGCTTCAGATTGATGAAACCCGGTCCCGCCACCTCGACGCCCGACAGGCGTGGATCAGCGGCCAGGCGTTCAGCGACACGGCCGGCCAGCTCGCGCGGGTTGGCCTTCAACGCCTTGGCGGCCGCCAGAGCCCCGTTGGACTGGAAATCGGCCAGGTCGGGCCGGTCGGAAGCGGTGACGCGCGCAACGGACGCTTCCACGCCTTCGGCGGCGAAGGCGGCCGCAACCGCTTCGCCGAGGTCGGTTCTGAGATCGGTCATTGTGCGGGAGGGGTCGCCGCGGCCTGGCCGGCCGTCATGCGGAAACGGCTGCCGGTGCGGTTGAACTCGGCCATTTCGGGCGTGACGTCGAAGCCGATCAGGACCTCGAAATTGCCGCCGCTGGTCTCGGCCGTGGCGCGCGGGATGATGATCGACTGCTCTTCGGTCACCGAAGCCGTCGCGGCGCCTTCGAAGTTCACGGGAAGGTCGAAGTATTCCTTGGCCAGCACGGCCTCATTCCGTTCCGTGACCGCGATCCAGTAGCGATAGGTGCGCTGGTCGCCGTCGGCCTGCGGGCCCCGGCCGAGGTTGAACAGGATGTCCATCTGAACGGAAATCGGCTCGTCCGACTGATAGGCGCAGCCGGCGCTGACGCCTTCGATCTCGCCGGTGTAGCCGACGTTGGCCGCGGCCGCGCGGCCACCCTCCAGCTCCACGAACCGGGCGGCGTCATAGAGGATCTTCACGAACGGACACGGCCCGGCGTTGGGCACCGACCGCAGGGGGGCGATGCGCGGCGCACGGGTGCGTCCGCCGTTCTCTTCCTGCTGCTCCTGGGTGCTGCGGCCGCGTTCCGGGCGCTGGTCGGGATCGCGCGACTGGGCGGAGGCTGCTCCGGCTGAGGCGATGACCGACAGGGCGGCGAGGGCGACGGTCGCAAGACGCATTAGGAAATCCGGAAATCTGGCGCTGACGGAACGCGGTCAGGCTTCCCGCCTGATAGCGGCTAAAGCGAGGCGTCGCAAACCAATGAAGCCCGTCACGGTGGCGAGGCGCCGACGGAACGACTAGGTTTCGCCCATGGACGCCTTCTCCCCCTCTCCCGCCGCCGCTCTTCGGCCCCTGACGGTGCGTATGGCCACGCCGCGCGGCTTCTGCGCCGGCGTCGACCGGGCCATCCAGATCGTCGAGCGCGCCATCGAGAAGTTCGGCGCGCCCGTCTACGTCCGCCACGAGATCGTCCACAACAAGCATGTGGTCGACCGGCTGAAGAGCCTGGGCGCCGTCTTCGTCAAGGACCTGGACGAATGCCCCGACGATCGACCGGTCGTCTTCTCAGCCCATGGCGTGCCGAAATCGGTGCCGGCCACGGCCCGGGCGCGCGAACTGATGTTCCTGGACGCCACCTGCCCGCTGGTCTCGAAAGTCCACGTCGAGGCGGAACGCCACCACGCCAACGGGCGCCACATCATCCTGATCGGTCACGCCGGCCATCCGGAAGTCGTCGGCACGCTGGGCCAACTGCCGCAGGGCGCCATAAGCCTTGTCGAGACGGTGGAGGACGCCGAGGCCTTCCAGCGTCCGGGCGACCGGCCCCTGGCCTACGCCACCCAGACGACGCTCTCGCTGGACGACACCTCGGAAATCCTGCGGGTGCTCAAGCGTCGGTTCCCGGAACTGCCCGATCCGCACAAGGAAGACATCTGCTACGCCACCACCAACCGCCAGGAGGCCGTCAAGCAACTGGCCAATGGCTCGGAGCTCGTGCTCGTCGTCGGATCGAAGAACTCTTCCAACTCAGTGCGGCTGGTTGAGGTCGCCCTGCGCGCTGGAGCCGGCAACGCTCAGTTGATCGACGACGCCTCGCAGATCGACTGGAGCTGGCTCGACGGCGTCTCGACCGTCGGCGTGACGGCCGGCGCCTCTGCTCCCGAACCGCTGGTCCAGGCCGTGGTCCAGGCGCTGCAGGCCCGGTTTGATGTCACCCTCGCCGACGATCCGGGCGAGCAGGAAACCGTGACCTTCAAACTGCCCAGAGCTCTGACAGTTTGAGGCTGGTGCGGGCGGCCGGGGTCGAACCGGCATGACCTAGGTCGACGGATTTTAAGTCCGTTGCGTCTACCAGTTTCGCCACGCCCGCAATCCGGTCACTCCGCCGGGCGCAGAGCCCGGAAGTCAACGTCGGAATCCGCGACCAGCCAGACCAGGGCGGCCCAGGCGGCCACGTTCTGGCGCAGTTGCTCGGGATCGATCTTGTCCAGGGTGTCGTCAGCCGTGTGGTGCAGGTCGAAATAGCGCAGGCCGTCCTGCTTCAGCCCGAACACCGGCACGCCCGCCTCGACGATCGGGCCGATGTCGGCGCCACCCTCGGTCTCGGGCACGTTCGAGCGCAGCACGCCGATCGGATAGAGCACCCGGTTGGCGGCGTCGGCGAAGGCGCCGGTCTGGGCCCCGACGGGCAGTTGCAGCGCATAGACGCGGTCCGCGCCGAAGTCGCTCTCGCCGGTGAAGACGTGGTTGGCGATGTCTTGCGCCGACAGGCTGCGCAGATAGGCGCCGCCGCCATTGCCGGTGTCGGTCGGCTGAGCCACCTCTTCCGAGCCGTACAGGATCACGCGCACGGTACGCGCGGTGCGGCCCTGCTCGGCGATGGCCTTGGCCGCGGCGATGGTGATGGCCCCGCCCGCCCCGTCGTCGATGGCGCCGGTGCCCAGATCCCAGCTGTCCATGTGAGAGCCCAGGACGATGATTTCCTCGGGGCGCGACCGACCCGGCATGTCGCCGATCACGTTGTGCGATGTGGTCTCATAGGTATGGGCGGTCGACGACAGATGGATCCGCACAGGATCGCCGTAGGACACCAGCCGGCTCAACTGATCCGCGTCAGGTGCGCTGAGCGCGAAGCCCGGCAAGGGAACGACGCCGTTGACATAGCGGGTGGTGCCCGTGTGCGGCATGCGGTGCTCGTCCGACCCGGCGGACCGCATGATGAAGGCCAGGGCGCCCTTCTGTGCGGCCACGCTCGGGCCTGCACCGCGGATCCGGGTCAGGGGGCCGTAGCCGGCGCCCGACTGCATGGCGACCATCTGGCCAGCGTCGACATAGGCGATCTTGCCGGCGAGCGAGCCGTCCGGGACGGACTGCAGGTCTTCCAGCGAGGCGAAGCGCACGACTTCGGCCTCGATGCCGCCGACCGGGGTGCCGGGCGAATGGCCCAGGGCGGCGACGACCAGTCGCTGCGGGTTGGCGCCGACGATCGAAGCGCTCTCCTGTCCCCGCTCCCAGCCAACCAAGGGGAAGGCCTGGATATGGACGTTCTTGAAGCCCTGTTCGCGCATATAGCCGGCGGCCCATTCGGCCGCAGCGGTTTCGGAGGCCGAACCCGCCGGACGCGGTCCGAACCGGGTCGTCAGCTGGGTGACGTAATCCATGGCGACGGTGTCGGTCAGGGCGGCGTCGCGGACGCTGATCGCGGCGCGGATCGTGGCTGCGTCCTGCGCCATGGCCGGGCCCGCGATCGCGGCCCCGAGGCTGAGAACCGACACGGCGGCGAGCGCCGAACGACGAACGGAAACGAACATGCCGAAACTCCAGATCACGGTTGGCCGGGACACTAGGGCCTGATCCCGGAAAGTGTGAGTGGTTTTACGATCGGATTCGGCCCCGACGAAATCCCCTATGCGACTCCGAAAAAGAGACTCGACAGAGTCTACAGAGTCGCGCCCTCCCTGGCCGGGAGCGGATCAGTCCCGTCAAGGAACGCCCATGCAGATGGGCCTGGACGGCGTCCCGCGCAAGACGCTACAGAGAATAAATTCTTAAGCTGGAGCGTCCTAGCCGACCTGGGCCAGTTGTGGCTCCAGAACCACCTCGCGCCAGGCGTGGGGGGCGGCCAGCAGGGCGCGGACCAGCAGGTTGTTGACCGCATGACCGGCCTTGTAGCCTTCGTAGCGGCCCAGCAAGGGCGCTCCCATGACATAGAGGTCGCCGATCGCGTCCAGCGCCTTGTGACGCACGAACTCGCGCTCCATGCGCAGGCCGCCGGGGTTCAGTATGTCGTCGCCGTCGATGACGACCGCGTTCTCCAGCGAACCGCCGCGCGCCAGACCGGCCTGACGCAGGGCCTCGACCTCATGGGCGAAGCCGAAGGTGCGTGCGGCCATGATCTCATTGCGGAAGGTCTGTTCGTCGACGACGAAATCGACAACCTGGTTGCCGATCAGGAGGTTGTCGAAATCGATCTCGAACCGCATCTCGTAGCGGTCGCAGGGATAGAGGGCCGCATGTTTGTCGCCGTCCGTGACGTGGATCGGCTCCAGGATCTCGATGTAGCGGACCGGGGCCTCCTGGCGACGGAAGCCCGCGCGGTCCAGCAACTGGACGAACGGCAGGGCCGAACCGTCCAGGATCGGCAGTTCGGGCCCGTCGACCTCGACGATCACGTTGGAGACGCCCAGGGCGCAGAAGGCGGCCATCAGGTGTTCGATGGTCGACAGCTGAACCCCGGCCGCGTTCTCGATCATGGTGTTCAGCCGCGCATCGACCACGGCGTCGCCGGACACGACGATACGATTGTCACGATCCGTGACATCCATGCGGACGAAGACAATGCCCGTTCCGGTGGGCGCCGGACGAATGGCCAGGCGAACCCGCTGCCCGGTGTGAACACCCACGCCCGCACAGATGGCGGGGGCGATCAGCGTCCGTTCGCGATGATCGGGGCGTGGCGGCAAGGTTTAATCCACTGGACGCCCGGCGCGCGGAAGCACGCATGAGCGGAAGATCGATCCCTAACCGCAGCGCAGCAAGGCGAAAACCAAAGTCGGGTTTCGAATTGTTTCCGCCGCCTTAACCTTGACCGGAACGCAGAACGCCCCGGGTTTCCCCGGGGCGTTCAAAGGGGTCGTGCGCCGGATCAGTTGGCCAGACGACGCAGGAACGACGGGATTTCAAGATCATCCTCGGCGGCCGCGATTTCGGCTTCCGGCAGAGGCTGGGCGGTCTGACGCATCTGGGGCTGGGCGCGCGATGCGCTGGCCGCCGGGGCGTAGGCGGTCTGGGCGCGAGGCTTCTTGCCGAACAGGCTCCAGCCGGACTTGCGATGATCGCGGTCGTCGTAGACCGGCTCGTTGTAGTCGGCGGGCTGCGGGGCAGCAGGCGCGCGGTCCATGTACAGGTCGCCCTGGTCAGCCTGGGCGGTGGCGGCGGGCTGACGGCCATGGTCGGATTCGAAGGCCTCGACCCACGGATCGACGATCGGCGTCAGGGTGCGCTCTTCAGCGACGTGAATGACGGGCTCAGGCGCACGCGCGACGGGCTCGGGCATCTGGAAGGTCGGGACGACGGGCTCGGGCTCAGGCGCACGATAGGTTTCGGCGCGGACCGGCTCGCGACGGACGGGCTCACGCGCACGGGGCGCCTCGGCGACCGGAGCCGCATGACGCGGATCATGGAAAACGGTCTGGCGCGTTGTGGCCGGCTCGATCTTGGCGGTGGCGACCTCGTCCATGCCGGTGGCCACGACCGAGACGCGGATCTTGCCGTCCAGGGCCGGATCGAAGGCCGCGCCGAAGATGATGTTGGCGTCACCGTCCACCTCAGCCGAGATGGCGTTGGCGGCCTCGTCGACTTCCAGCAGGGTCATGTCGAGACCGCCGGTGATGTTCACCAGCACGGCCTTGGCGCCCTTCAGCGACGTCTCGTCCAGCAGCGGGTTGGCGATGGCGTTCTGGGCGGCCAGCAGGGCGCGGTCGTCGCCGGAGGCCTCTCCGGTGCCCATCATCGCCTTGCCCATCTCGGACATGACGGCGCGCACATCGGCGAAGTCGAGATTGATCAGGCCCGGCAGGATCATCAGGTCGGTGATCGAACGGACGCCCGAGTGCAGCACCTGGTCGGCCATGGCGAAGGCGTCGGCGAAGGTCGTCCGCTCATTGGCGACGCGGAACAGGTTCTGGTTCGGAATGACGATCAGGGTGTCGACATAGCGCTGCAGCTCCGCGATTCCCGCCTCGGCCAGACGCATGCGGTGACGGCCTTCGAAGGTGAAGGGCTTGGTCACGACGCCGACGGTCAGGATGCCGCGATCGCGGGCGCATTTGGCGATGATCGGCGCCGCACCGGTTCCGGTGCCGCCACCCATGCCCGCGGTGATGAAGATCATGTGCGCGCCCTCGAGGTGCGCATGGATCTCGTCGGCGGACTCCTCGGCGGCGTTCATACCGACTTCGGGATGGGCGCCGGCGCCCAGGCCTTGCGTGATGGTCTCACCCAACTGGATGCGGCGGTCGGTCTTGGCGAATGACAGATGCTGGGCATCGGTGTTGGCCACGACGAACTCGACCCCTTCGAGGCCGGCGTCGATCATGTTGTTGACCGCGTTGCCGCCTGCGCCGCCGACGCCGAAGACGACGATCCGGGGCTTCAGTTCCGTGGCCGAGGGCCGCACCAGCGAGAGAGACATATCCAAACCGACCTTTTTTCCGACCCTGCCCCTTGAACGTCCAATGCGAAGTCCCCGCCGGTTCGCATTGGTTATGAGCGCTTTAAGGATCGCTCACCGTCGTTAAGAGAAGGTTACCGGATAGCGTGAGTCGGACGACCGGCCAGCCCTGTCCCCAAGCGTGACGGCAAAAATCCAGCTTTTGGCCAAAAGAAAGGGCGACCCGAGGGCCGCCCTTTCCGTTTTGGTTCTGACCGAACCCCTTACCAGGGGCGGTAGTTCAGGCTGACCGAGAAGCGACGGCCGTAGGGGTCGAAGTTCGAGTACAGCGTCGCGCCCAGCCAGCGGGCCTGTTCGGCGTCGAAGGCGTTGGTCACAGCGGCGCGGACCGTCAGATCGTCACGGACCTTGTAGCTGGCCGAGAAGTCGTGGCGGGTGAAGTTGCCCGAGTTCAGGTAGGCGGGATCCCGCGAGTCGGCGTTGGCGATGAAGTTGCGCGGCAGGACGATGTCCTGAGCGGTCTGCCAGTCCATGGTCCAGCCGAGCGTCAGGGACTCGATCGGACGATAGTTCAGCTGCGAGGTCAGACGAACCTTCGGATAGAACAGCGTGCTTTCCAGAGCCGTGAAGTCGGCCGGGTTGTCGATGTTGTTGAAGTTCTTCTGTTCGATCAGCCAGGAACCGTTCAGGGCGTAGTTGAACACACCCCAGTTGTGGCCGAGCATTTCGTCGGTGTCGAAGCGGTAGTTGGCCGTGAAGTCCAGACCGCGGACGGTGCGCTTGGCGTAGTTGATCGAGCTCTGGATGAAGTCGACCAGCAGGAAGCGATCGTCGCGCGGCGTGACCGGATCGTTCACGCCCGTACGGGTCAGGGTGGCGCAGGCGTTGTTGTTCAGGGTCGGGCCGCTGACGCAGTTGTTGGCGGCCGTGCCTGCCGAAACGGCGGCGATGACGTTGTCGATCTGGATCTCGTAGTAGTCGAGGACGATCGACAGGTTCGGCGCGAAGTTGGGCGTCAGAACGGTCGAGAAGGTGAAGGATTCCGACTCTTCCGGCTTCAGCAGCGGGTTGCCGCCGTTGCGGCCGGCGACGCTCGAACCGTAGTCAGGACGGTAGGCGTTCGGGGCCGTCGGATCCACGAAGTTGAACGTGAGGCCGAACTGCGCCGCCAAGGTGGCGCAGTTGGCGACGCGGTTGTTGCGGATTGCGGTGTCCGTAACCGCCTGGATGTTCGCCGTGGCGCAGGGGTCAGTGAACAGCAGGAAGGTCTGGGTGAACGGTGCGTAGGCTTCGCCCAGGCTCGGAGCGCGAACCGAGGTGTTCAGGCTGGTCTTGAAGGCCAGTTCTTCCGTCGGACGATAGACCAGGTTGACGCCATAGACGTCGCTCTTGCCGAAGTTCGAGAAGTCCGACGTGCGGTACGAACCCGACAGCTCGGCATAGTCGCCCAGCCAGGTGTCGCGGAACAGCGGGATCGAAAGTTCGCCGAAGAACTCGTTGACGTCGTACTCGGCGGCCAGGAAGTCAGCACCACCGTTCAGTTGGGCGTAGGTCGTGCCCAGCGAGGCCGAACGACCGCCGCCTTCCGTCGATTCCTTACGATATTCGGCGCCGAGGGCGATGCCGATCGGGCCAGCGCCCCAGAAGTCCCACAGCTGGGCGGCGACCGACGCCAGGGCGTCATGCTGCTCGTTCTTCTGGTCGAACTGCAGGCCGGCGCGGACGTAGTTGAGGGCGGCTTCCGACTGGTTGCCCAGGCCGAACACGTTGATCGGCACGCACTGGGCGACGTCCGGCGAGGCCGAGGTCAGCGTTCCACCGACGTTCGGGTTGCGGTTCGTCACTGTGCCGCCGCCTGCGGTCAGGGCCTGCACGCGGCAGACGATCTGCCCGGCCGAGTTACGCACCGCATCCATGGCGTAGGAGAAGCGGGCGATGTTGAGGCCGTTCTCTTCGTTGTGGTTGTCGGCACGGCCGTAGGTATAGCCGATATCCCAGTCGACGTTCTTGAAGATCGAGATGTCACCGGCATTGCCGTTCAGACCCAGGACGTAGCGCTGCAGCTGACGTTCGTTGTGCTGCGGGCGATCCACCAGCCAGGCGCTGTAGCGAGCGAACGGAGCAGCGGCGGTGCCGATGACGGCTCCGGGAGCGGTCGCGGTCGCGGGACCATAGATGGTGACCCGGTTGGCCAGGATCGCATCGCGCAGATTGGTCGGCAGGAAGGCGTTGTCGGTCTGGGTGGTATAGGCCGAGGTGCTCAGGATCTGCTGGGAGTTCAGTCGCGAGGCCTGGTCGTTGATGAAGATGTCGCCGAACGAATAGCCGGTCGCCAGGTCGGTCGTCTCATCGACGTACTTGGCTTCAGCGTACAGGTTGATGTCGGGCGTGATGGCGAAGTTGGCCCCGGCCTGGAAGCGGGCGCTTTCCGACTGCGGCAGGGTGGAGTCAACGTTGAAGATGGTGTTCGGGTTTTCGCCGTCGCCGCCGACGTTGACGGTGCGGTTGGTGCCGGTCAGGGCGACCCAGTCGCCGAAGTTGGCGGTGCGGGCGGTCGTGCCGTTGAAGACGTAGGTCTGGCCAGGAGCCACGCTGAAGCAGGAGCCGGTCGTAGTCGACGCGCCGGTGCAGCTCGCGATCGGAACGTTGTTCGGGTTGTTCAGAGCGCTCGGCTGGTAGTTGTTGGCCAGGGTGACCTGACCCCAGCGCAGCAGCTGCAGGCCGCGACGATCGCGGTACAGCTCGGCATCGCGGACGCCGTCATACGGCGTGGCGGCCGGATCGGCGTCGCGACCGACCAGGCCCCAGCCTTCAGCCAGCCAGTCAATGTCCCCGGACAGAACTTCGTCCAGCTTCTCGTACTCGCCGTAGGCGTAGACGTTCAGACGGTCGTCGAAGAGGTTTTTCCCGGCCAGCACCGAGATGCGCTGCGCATCCTGGCCGCCGTCGTTGATCTGGGCCCAGCGGCCGTCGATTTCCAGGCCTTCGAAGTCCTTGCGCAGGACGAAGTTCAGCACGCCGGAGACGGCGTCGGCGCCGTAGACCGACGAGGCGCCGCCCGTGACGATCTCGACCGACTCGATTAGCAGGCGGGGAATGGTGTCGACGTCGACAGCCAGCGAGCCCTGCGGCGAACCGACGTGGCGACGACCGTCAACCAGGGTCAGGGTCCGGCCGGAGCCGAGCGAGCGCAGGTTCGGCAGCGACAGGCCACCCGCGTTCAGCGATCCGACGGTATCGGACGGAACCTGCGAGTTGGACAGCGCCGGGATGGTGGCGAGGTAGTCGATGACCGTGTTCTGACCGGTGGTCAGCAGGGTCTCGCGGGTCACCTGGATCAGCGGGGTCGGGGCGGTGGTCGGATCGCGACGGATACGCGAACCCGTGACGATGACTTCTTCGACCTGGACGGACTCTTCGTCCTGGGCCGACTGGGTCGACTGAGCGAACGCCGGCGCGGACAGCGTCAGGACGCCAGCGAGGATGGTGGTTCCGAAGAGATACTTGCGTGTGGATAGCATGGTGCTTGGCCCCGATGACTGAATGACGCGCGGCAGACCTCTGCGAGTCTGACCGTTCAGGGGTGTTGCTAGTCAGAGAATGGCGCTGCGGCAACCATTGGGGCTCGACTGCGGCAAACGGAACTCGGATTTGTTACACTTCAGACACACCAAGGACACAGAGGGTTTGAAGCCTGAATCCCCTACAGGTTGTCGCGCAACCAGCCGGCCGCCCGGGCCACGAGATTTCCGCCCTGAACGCGCGGGGCGTCGGCAGCGGTAATCTGGCGCGACATCAGCTTTCTGGCGGAAACAGCCTCGCGAGGACCATAGGCGGCGCGCAACAGGACGCCGGCCGCCGAGCAGAAGGCCGGGCCCGCCGCCGAGTCGGCCAGGTGAGGCGCTCGCTGGGGACGGCCGAGCCTGACAGGACGGTCGAAAACGCGAATAGCGAGCTCCCGCACGCCGTTCAGCTGACTGCCTCCGCCCGCAAGCACGAGACCCGCGCCCGGTTCAAGGCCGACGCCGGCGTTCCTCAGCCGGTCGCGCAGCAGTTCGAGGGTCTCTTCAACACGCGGCGCGATCACCGTCTTCAGCATGGCCCGTGGCACGATGACCGGGCCAGACCCGGCGTCCTCGCCGCGCGGCGGGGCTTCGAGCATCTCGCGGTCCTCGTTGGCGCTGGCCATGGCCGAGCCGTGCAGGGTCTTCAGTCGCTCGGCGCCCGCCCTGGACGTCGACAGGCCGCGCGCAATGTCGGCCGTGACATGATCGCCGCCGACATTCAGTGATTCGATGTGCAGCAAGGACCTGCCGCCCCACACGGCAGCGGAGGTCGAACCGCCGCCCATGTCGATGCAGACGCAGCCGAGATCCATCTCGTCCTCTTCCAGCGAGGCGAGCGAGGAGACCACCGGCGCGGCGGCGACGCCCTGCAGGTCGAGGTGCGCCAGTTCCAGACAGTGGCTCAAGGACGCGAAGGCCCCCTCCGCCATCGACACGACCAGCAGGTCAAGGCCCAGCGAATGCCCGCGCATGGCGCGCGGGTCGTGGACTCCGCGTGCGCCGTCCACCGACCAGGCGATGGGCAGGACGTGGATCGGCCTCCGGTTAGGCAGGCGTATCTGGGCCAGGGCCATGCCGATGGCCCTGGCCAGGTCGGCGTCTCCGACCGGATTGGCGCCGAGAGAGACACGGGCCTGCACCCGATGACTGGCCATCTGGCCGATGGCCGTGGTGACGATGACGCCCGAGACGGGCGCGCCGGCCGTGCGCTCGGCGCGTTCGACTGCGTGGCCGATGGCCTGTGCGGCTTCGTCCATGTTGACGATGGCCCCGCCGCGCACACCCTTGGACTGGACGTGGCTGGCCCCGGCGACGCGGATGGTCCGGTCGGCGTGACGCACGCCGTCCGGCTTCATGATGAAGCAGGCGACCTTGGACTGGCCCAGATCAAGCGCAGCGACCACGGGCGCGCGCGCCGCCGCACGGCCGTCGTTTCTGGCCGCCTCCGTCGTCGGATCCGCCTTCTTGCCCGCCATAATGCCTGCCGCCCTACTCGAAACTGTGTGTTGTTAGACGCCGGCGCCCGGCCGGACCGCGACCTGGCCCTCGGTTCGGAGGTCGATGCGGGAAAAGCCCAGCTCCAGCAGCCGCTCGCGCTGGTCCAGGGCGTCGAGCTGGATCAGGGCCGCCTCCTGTTTGACGGCCGGCAACTGGATGATGCCGCCGTCCTTCAGTCGCAGGTCCCAGCGGCGCTCGTCGACACGCACCAGGGCGTCGATCCGGCTCATCAGCCGTGGACGTTGCGTCAGCAGAGGCAGGATGTCGCCCGCCGCCTTGTCCGCTCCGACGCCGACGACCAGCGGCAAGCCCGGATAGCGTCCGGCGTCGGCGCCCGGAATGGCGCGGCCCTCGCCGTCAATGACGAAGACGCGCCCGCCGGTCTGCCACACGGCCAGGCGGTCATGTTCCTTGACCTCGACGATCAAGGTGTCGGGCAACAGCCGCACCACGCGCGCCTCCTTGACCCAGCCGACGGCCTCGATGCTGGCCTGCAGCGCATCGAGATCCAGGCTGGTGATCGGCTGGCCTGCCTCGACGTTCAGCGCGCGTTGGATCGCGGGGGTCGCCTCGGCCGAGGCGCCGGTGATGTGCACCCGGCGGAGCTTCAACCCCATGCCGGTGGTGATCTGGTCCATGCCGTGGGTGACCGACTGGCCGATGCGCTCGGCCCGGGCGCCGGTGGCCAGCACCAGGGCCAGAACGCCGAATCCCGCACAGATCGAGAGAACGACGGCGCGCGGGGTCAGATCCAGCTTGCCCAGCGCGGCCATCTTGCCGGGAACGCCGCCGGCGTTGCGAGGCGCGCCCCCGCGCGAGCGCCCGCCCTGCCCTTTCGGACCCCCGCTTCGCTTGGGCGCAGGCGCGACATTCGCGCGCCGACCGCCGCGAACTACCGCGGGCATGAGGCGTCCTCCACCATCCACCGGACCAGATCTTGATAACTCATCCCGACGTAGGCGGCCTGCTCCGGAACCAGAGAGGTCGGCGTCATGCCGGGCTGGGTATTGACCTCCAGAAGGACCAGTTCGTCCTTAACATCGTCATAACGGAAGTCGGTCCGCGACACGCCCCGACACCCCAGTGCGGCATGCGCCTGCTCGGATTCCCGAAGAGCCGCCTCGAAAACATGAGCAGGGAGATCGGCTGGAAGCTTGTGGATGGATCCGCCCGGCGCGTATTTGGCCTCGTAGTCGTAGAAGCCTTTCACCGGGGTGATGTCGGTGACGGTCAGCGCACGCGGGCCGGTCGCCTCGCCGATCACGGCGACGGCCAGTTCCTTGCCCGGAATGTAGGGCTCGACCATCACCATCTCGCCATAGGTCCAGTCGTCGGCCCCGACCTCGGTCTGCGGGCCGTTCGCCCCGGCGAGCACCAGATAGACGCCGACCGAAGACCCCTCGGCATTGGGCTTGATGATGTAAGGGGGCTCGATCACGTGGCGACGCGCAACCTCGCGCCGGTCGAACAGCCCGCCGCCCGGCACCTTGACCCCTGCCGCGCCCAGCACGGCCTTGGTCTTGTCCTTGTCCATCGTCAGGGCCGAGGCCAGGACGCCGGAGTGGCTGTAAGGAATCTGCAGCGTCTCGAGGATGCCCTGGACGCAGCCGTCCTCGCCCCATTCGCCATGCAGCGCATTCAGGACGACGTCGGGCTTCAGATCGGCCAGCACCTGGGCCAGATCGCGGCCGGCGTCGATGCGGGTGACGCGGGCCGCCTGCCCTTCCAGGGCCTTGGCGCACTGCTCGCCCGAGGACAGTGATACGTCCCGTTCCGAGGACAGTCCGCCCATCAGGACGGCGACGTGCAGTTCTGACAGGGCTTGGGACATACGTGCTTTTCTAGCGCGGGGTTATGACGGGCGGCCGATCCTCTTGATCTCCCATTCAAGGTTTACGCCGAGTTTACTTTGAACCTCGGCGCGGACGATTTCGCCCAGTCCCTCGATATCGGCTGCCGTGGCCTCGCCCGGATTGATCATGAAATTGGAGTGGAGCTCGCTGAACATGGCGCCGCCGCCCGTGACGGCATGGAGCTTTCCGCGCCAGCCGGCCTCGTCGACCAGTTTCCACGAGGAATGGCCGAGCGGGTTCTTGAAGGTGGAGCCGCCGGTCTTTTCCCGGATCGGCTGGGTCTGTTCGCGGCGAGAGGTGATCTCCGCGATCCGCGCGGCGACCGCCTCCGGCGCGCCAGGCGTGCCGCGATAGACCGCCTCGATCCAGATGATGTCGGCGGGCGCCTCGGAGTGGCGGTAGGTGTAGCCAAAATCGGCCAGGGCGTAGTCGACCCGCCGCCCCGACCGCGTCAGACCCCAGGCGGAGACGAGGATGTCCTTTGTTTCCGACCCGTAGCAGCCGGCGTTCATGGTCAGGGCCCCGCCGATCGTACCGGGGATGCCGGCATAGAACTCCAGACCGGCGAGCCCGGCCCTGGCCGAGGCCTTGGCGACCATCGCGTCCAGGGCGCCGGCGCCGGCCGTGATTGTCTCGCCCTCGGTCGTGATCCCGGCGAACGGACGCCCCGCGAGACGGATGACCACGCCCTCGACCCCGCCGTCGCGCACGATGACGTTCGAACCCACGCCGAGGACGGTCACGGGCACCGCCGGATCTATCGCCTTCAGGAAATCACTCAGGTCATCGGCATCGGCCGGGATGAACAGCACATCCGCCGCCCCGCCGACCCGGAACCAGGTGAACGGCCCGAGCGGTTCGTCGCGCAGCAGCTTGCCACGAACGGGAGGAAGGGTGTCACGCCAGGTCATCTTCTATTCCGCTCATCCCCGCGGAAGCGGGGACCCAGTGCTTTGGAAGACGGCTTTATGATTGTCCCGCGGCGCTTGTCCAACGCCATGCCGTGCGAAAGGACTGGGTCCCCGCTTCCGCGGGGATGAGCGGGGGTTACGTGGCCAGCGCTTCCAGCTGCGCCGGCAACGCGTAGGCCCAGGCCGTGATGTCGCCGGCCCCCAGCAGCACGACGACATCGCCCGCCTTTGCCTCCTCGGCGATCACGCGTGGCAAGACGGCGGCGTTCTCCAGCGCCGAGACCCGCAGGTGGCCGTAGCGACGGATGCCGTCCACCAGCGCCTGTTTGTCCACGCCCTCGATCGGCGCCTCGCCCGCAGCATAGACGTCGGCGACGATGACGCTGTCGGCATCCGAGAAGCTGGTCGAGAACTCGTCCATCAGGTCGCGCAGCCGGGTGAAGCGGTGCGGCTGGACCACGGCGATGACGCGTCCCTCGGCGACCTGGCGGGCGGCTTTCAGGACCGCGGCGATCTCGACAGGGTGATGCCCGTAGTCATCAACGATGCGGACGCCGCCCACCACGCCGGTGGTGGTGAAGCGTCGCTTCACGCCCGCGAACGCCGCGAGACCTGACCGGATCGCGTCATCCGAGACGTCCAGCTCCCGCGCCACGGCGATGGCAGCCAGGGCATTGGCGACATTGTGCCAGCCGGCCATTGGCAGGTGCAGGCCGGTGATCCGCACCGGCTCCTCCAGCGCGGCCTGGCCACGCCCCTGGATCAGGACGTCGAAGCGGCAGCCGTCCGGGCTCATCTGGCAGTTGTCGGCGCGGACCATGGCCTGGGGGTTCATGCCGTAGGTCACGATCCGGCGGTTATCGATCTGGGCGACCAGCCGCTGGACCTCGGGGTGGTCGAGACAGACGGCGGCGAAGCCGTAGAAGGGGATGTTCTCGACGAAGTCGCAGAACGCCTTCCGCACCGCGTCGAAGTCGCCGTAATGGTCCAGGTGCTCCGGATCGATGTTGGTGACGATGGCCACCGTGGATTTCAGGCGGAGGAAGCTGCCGTCCGACTCGTCCGCCTCGACCACGATCCAGTCGCCGTCGCCGACCTTGGCGTTGGTGCCATAGGCGTTGATGATGCCGCCATTGACCACCGTCGGGTCCAGCCCGGCCGCGTCCAGCAGGGCCGCGACCATGGAGGTCGTCGTCGTCTTGCCGTGGGTGCCGCCCACCGCGATCGAGAACTGCAGCCGCATCAGCTCGGCCAGCATCTCGGCCCGGCGGACCAGGGGGATGCGACGCTCGCGCGCGATCATCATCTCCGGGTTGGTCGCCTTGACCGCCGTCGAATAGACGACCGCGGAGACGCCCTCGCCGACATGAGCGGCGTCATGGCCGATGAAAATCTTCGCGCCCAGGGCCGCCAGCCGCTCCGTGTTGGCCGACGACCTGGCGTCCGAGCCCTGCACCGAATAGCCGATCTTGAGCATGATCTCGGCGATCCCGCTCATGCCGATCCCGCCTATGCCCACGAAATGCACGGGGCCGAGGTCGAAGGGTATGGGGCGAAGGCGAGCGATCATCCCTGCGTCATAGCGACGGCTTTTCGGGAATGCACGAGTGTGACGGAATCAACTCCGCCTTAACCGTAAGGATTCACTAGTTCAGGCTCCACTCCCCGGGAGCGTATCCGTGACTGACCTGAAGACCGACATTATCCACCGGGGCGACTGTATCGAGATCCTGCGGTCCCTGCCCGACAAGTCCGTCGACATGGTCTTCGCCGACCCGCCCTACAATCTTCAGTTGGGCGGCGACCTGCTGCGACCCGACAACTCCAAGGTCGATGCGGTCGATGACGACTGGGACAAGTTCGACAGCTTCGCCGCCTACGACTCCTTCTGCCGTGACTGGCTGAAGGAATGCCGCCGCGTCCTGAAGGACGAGGGCTCGATCTGGGTGATCGGCAGCTATCACAATGTCTTCCGCCTGGGCTCGGCGATCCAGGACCTCGGGTTCTGGGTGCTGAACGACATCATCTGGCGCAAGACCAACCCGATGCCGAACTTCAAGGGCACGCGTTTCACCAACGCCCACGAAACCCTGATCTGGGCCGCCAAGAGCCGCGAGCAGAAGCGCTATACCTTCAACTACGACGCGCTGAAGGCCTTCAACGAAGACACCCAGATGCGGTCCGACTGGACCTTCGCCCTGTGCACCGGCGAGGAGCGGATCAAGGGCGAGGACGGCAAGAAGGCGCATCCGACCCAGAAGCCCGAGGCCCTGTTGCACCGGGTGATCCTGGCCGCGACCCGGCCCGGCGACGTGATCCTGGACCCCTTCTTCGGCACGGGAACCACCGGCGCGGCCGCCAAGCGGCTGGGCCGTCACTACATCGGCATCGAACGCGATCCCGAATACGCCAAAGTCGCCGAGACGCGGATCAAGGCGGTCATCCCGGCCCGGCCGGAGGACCTCGTGGTCACGGGCTCCAAACGCGCCGAGGTCAAGGTTCCGTTCGGCGCCCTGGTCGAGGCCGGCCTGCTGTCGCCGGGCGATGTCCTCTATTGCCCCAAGGGCGAGCGCGAGGCTCGCGTCCGCGCCGACGGGTCGCTGGTGTCGGGCGCGATGACAGGGTCGATCCACAAGCTGGGGGCCCTGTTCGAGAACGCGCCGGCCTGCAACGGCTGGACCTATTGGCGCTTCCGCACCGACACGGGCCTGCGCTCCATCGACGCCCTGCGCGCCGAGGTTCGGGCGGGGATGCAATAAGCCTCGACCAGGTCCTTCATCGGCTTGAGGCGGATCGCAGAAGTGTCGGAAAGCGCACCTTGGGTCCGCACTAACGCACCGCAATCCTTGCTGAAATTCTTCGTTCCTCAGGGAACTGCGCCGTTGCGATATCATTGATGTCTACGGCCCGGCTGAGCGGGTCGGAGTAAGCCATCATGAAGATCGCCCAGGTCACTCCGCTTTACGAGGCCGTCCCTCCCAAGCTGTACGGAGGCACCGAACGGGTCGTCGCCCACCTGACCGACGCCCTGGTCGATCTGGGCCATGAGGTGACCCTGTTCGCATCGGCAGAGGCCCAGACCAGGGCCAGGCTGGTGCCTGTCCGGGACCAGGCGATCCGGCTGGATCCGGCGCCGCTCAAGTCCGATCTGGCCTCGCACATGAGTATGCTGTCGGAGGTCCTGCGGCGCGCGGACGACTTCGACGTCATCCATTTCCACACCGACATGATCCATTTTCCGTTCTTCGAGCGGATCGCGAACAAGACCCTGACCACCCTTCACGGGCGGCTCGACATGAAGGACCTGCCCGAGGTCTATGAGCGCTGGCCGCAGTTCGGTCTGGTCTCGATCTCGGACGATCAGCGTCGCCCCCTGGCCTTCGCCAACTGGAAGGCGACCGTTCACCATGGCATGCCGGCCGAGCAATATGTCTTCTCGCCAAAGTCGAAGGGCTACCTCGCCTTCCTCGGCCGTATCTCGCCCGAGAAGCGGCCCGACCGGGCCATCGAGATCGCGACGAAGCTGGGCAAGCGGCTGAAGATGGCGGCCAAGGTCGATGCGGCGGACAAGATCTACTTCGAGACGAAGATCAAACCGATGATCGACGGCAACCCGTTGATCGAGTTCATCGGCGAGATCGGCGATCACCAGAAGTCGGAGTTCCTGGGCGGCGCCGAGGCCCTGCTGTTCCCGATCGACTGGCCCGAGCCCTTCGGCCTGGTAATGATCGAGGCCATGGCCTGCGGTACGCCCGTCGTCGCCTTCCGCTGCGGCTCGACGACCGAGGTGATCGAGGACGGGGCGACCGGTTTCCTGGTCGATACGCTGGAGCAGGCGGTGGCGGCGGCGGACAGGGCCTCGCTTCTGGACCGTGAAGCCGTGAGGACCCGGTTCGAGTTGCGGTTCTCGGCCACGGCGATGGCGCGGCGGTATCTGGACGTCTATGGCGACCTGCTTGCGAAGAAGCCCTATGCCGAGACGATCCTCGATGACGTGGTGGTTCCGCTGCACGAAGACCGGAGCTTTGCCGTTTCCGCCTGAACCTAATCGCGCCCCGGCCATTTTCCCTTCGCATTCGCACATCAGTCTGGTGACGGGCGGCGGCGCGAGCGAGGTTCCATGGACGACGGCTATTCGGTTCAGCAGACGGCCGCGGAAAGCGCGGAGACAGGCGGGCTGGATACGCTCCAGGCGCTGAAGGATGCCGACACCTTCCTGGTGGCCGACAACTGGGGCGACCTGAAAGGCGGGGCCGACGGCCTGTTCGATCATGACACGCGGATCCTGTCCCGGTTCGTGATGACGGTCGGGCTGGCGAGGCCGTCACGGCTGAGTTCAGGCGTCAGCCGGGACAACGTTTTTTTCACCGCCCACACGACCAACCGGCCCCTGCCGCCGATGGGCGGGCGGTCGGCGCCGGCGGGGGTACTGCATATCGAGCGGCGGCGCTTCGTCTGGGATCGGCGGATGTTCGAGCGGGTCCGGATGGTCAACCACGGCGTGGAGGATGTCCTGCTGCCCCTGGCCTTCGAGTTCGGGGCGGACTTCGCCGATATCTTCCAGGTGCGCGGGACGCTCCGGGAAAAGCGCGGGACGGGCGAGGCGCCGACGACGGACGGGCGACGGGTCACCTTCCGCTACACCGGGCTGGACGCGGTGGTGAGGACCAGTTGCCTCGCCTTCTCCGAACCGCCCGCCCGGCTGACCGGGTCGCGGGCCGAGTTCATGTTCAGCCTGCCCATGGGCAAGGCGCTGGACCTTTACATCGAGTGCGGGCCCGAGATGTGCCTGACGCCTGACGCGCCGCGGTGGCGGGAAAACGCCGTGCAGGCCCGGCTGGCGATGCGGCACCGGCGGCGGCGGGGAGCCTCGCTGAGGGGGCCGCGCAGTCCGCGCTTCAACCAGTGGCTGGACCAGTCGCGGGCCGATATCGCCCTGCTGACCACCGACCTGCCGACCGGCCCCTACCCCTATGCCGGGACGCCGTGGTTCTCGACGCCGTTCGGGCGGGACGGGATCATCTCGGCCTGGCAGATGCTGTGGCTCGATCCGTCGCTGGCCAAGGGAGTCCTGACCTATCTGGCTGCGCGACAGGCGACCGAGGTCTCGCCCTTCCAGGACAGCCAGCCCGGCAAGATCATGCACGAGACCCGGGGCGGTGAGATGAGCGCGCTCGGGGAGGTGCCCTTCGGCCTCTATTACGGCGGGGTCGACACCACCTGTCTGTTCGTCGCCTTGGCCGGAGCGTACTTCCGGCGGACCGGGGACGTCGACCTGATCCAGAGCCTGTGGCCCAATCTGATCGCCGCGACCGAGTGGATGCGGGACTATGGCGACTCCAATGGCGACGGGCTGATCGACTATGCCCGGGCGGCCGGGACGGGGCTGTCCAATCAGGGCTGGAAGGACTCCGAGGACTCCATCTTCCATGCCGACGGGCGGTTTCCGAAGGGGCCGATCGCCCTGCTGGAGGTTCAGGGCTACGCCTTCGCGGCCTGGCGGGCGATGGCCGATCTGGGTGTCCTGATCGGCGACGGCCGCGCCATGGTCTGGGACAACCGGGCCGACGAGATCCGGCTGCTGGTCGAGGAGCGGTTCTGGATGGAGGACCAGCAGTTCTATGCCATCGCGCTCGATGGCGAGGGGAACCCCTGCGAGGCCATCGGGTCGAACGCCGGCCATCTGATGTTCACCGGCCTGCCGTCTCCGGCGCGGGCCGCGGCGGTGACGAAGCGGCTGCTGGGCGCGGAGTTCCGCTCCGGCTGGGGCCTGCGGACGCTGGCGAAGGGGCAGGCGCGATTCAATCCGATGAGCTATCACAACGGCTCGGTCTGGCCGCACGACACCTCGCTGGGGGTCGCCGGCATGGCCCGCTACGGCGAGAGGGACGCGGTCGGGATGATCCTGGGCGAGATCTACGCCGCCGCCAGCCATTTCCAGATGCGCCTGCCGGAGCTGTTCTGCGGCTTCGAGCGGGAGCCGGGCGAGGGACCGATCGCCTATCCGGTCGCCTGTCTGCCCCAGGCCTGGGCGGCAGGGTCGGTGTTCCTGATGCTGCAGGCCTCGCTGGGGGTGTCGATTGACGCCCTGACGAAGACCGTCACCATCGATGCCCCGGCCCTGCCCGCCGGGATCGAGCGGCTGACCGTCAGCCGGCTCCAGGTCGGCGACGCCACGGTCGACCTGGCCTTCGAGCGGCTGGGCGACCAGGTGGCGGTCGTGCCGAGGAACCGGATCGGCGAGGTCAGGATCGTGACGACGCGCTGAGGGCCGCCCTTCATGCACCTCCGGCACCCGAGAGTCTGGCGTTGCCGGCCCGAGGACAAACCGAGGCCGGGGTTCGAATCACGGAAGCTGCAAGCGGGGATTACGCAATCATTTGCTGACCTTACCAGCGAGTCTTCCATCTGGACCCCGGCCTTCGCCGGGGTGCACGGTTGAAAAATGGACTCCAAAAAACAGAGTCCAAAGAGTCCAATCCGCCCAGATCGTCGCGAGACTCCAAAAAATAGACTCGACAGACTCGACAGAGTCGCGCCGCGCGACCCGCCCGATCGGTTGTCAAAGACCAGACTGAGGACGTGGGCAGCGAGCTCATCGACCGCAAGAGGCACGGGTGAATAAATTCCTCTATTCGGTTCAGTTGACACCAATCCTTGTCATCCCGGAAGTCGCGCCGACGACTAACCGGGACGAAAAGACGTCTGCTCCACCCTCCCGGAAGACGCGAAGCGGCTGTCCGGGAGACGGCAAATAGCGGTCGGGCTTTCTCCCGGACAATCGCTGGCGATTTCCGGGAGTCCGACACTCAGCCTCCAGCGCCCCGGCTCTCCGCTTCGCTGCGGCCGGGATGACAAGCGTCCGGAAAGCTGAAGTCGATTGAATCTAGGGTGCAGTCATCGCCAGGCCTCGCTCGAGCGCCTTGCGGAAAACCGTCGGCAGGGCGGCCAGCGCCTCGGCTTCGGGCGTCCAGAGGAAATCGCCCTGCCCCTGCGCCACGCGCACCGACAGCGTCAGGGAAAAGTGGGTGAAGACGTGTTCGACAGCGCCCGCCTCTTTCCAGATCAGAGCGGGCCAGTCGGCGGCGACGGGTGCAGTGGCGTCGGGGGCCGTGTCGGTCCAGTCGCTGGTCGGCAGGCCGACCATGCCGCCGAGGAGACCCTTGTCCGGGCGGCGGACGAGGGCGATGCGGCCCCCGTCGTCGCGGAGGACCCAGGCGACGCCCTGACGATGCGGTCGGGCGGCCTTCTTCGTCTTGACCGGATAGTGTTCGGGCTCGCCGGTGACGCGGCCGGCGCAGAAGGCGGCGATGGGGCACATCAGGCACAGCGGCGACTTCGGGCGGCAGATGCCGGAGCCGAGGTCCATCAGGGCCTGGGCCCAATCCCCGGGGCGGTCATCGACGACCAACGTGGCGGCGAGGCGTTTCAGCTCCGGCCGCGCGGCGGGGACCGGCGTCTCGACCGCGAACAACCGGGCGACGACGCGCTCGACATTGCCGTCCACGACATTGGCGGGCCGGTCGAAGGCGATCGCGGCGACGGCGGCGGCGGTATAGGCGCCCACCCCCGGCAGGGCCAGCAGCGCCGCCTCGGTGTCGGGAAAGACGCCGCCGTGATCGTTGGCCACGGCGCGGGCGCAGGCCAGCAGGTTGCGGGCGCGGGCGTAGTAGCCGAGCCCCGCCCAGGCGGCCATCAGGTCTGAATCCTCCACCGACGCCAGATCGTTGACGGTCGGCCAGCGCGCGGTGAACCGCTCGAAATACGGTGTGGCGTGGGGGACGGTGGTCTGCTGCAGCATCACCTCGGACAGCCAGACGCGATAAGGGTCGGTGCGTTCGGCCGCGCCCGGGGGGCTGCGCCACGGCAGGGTGCGCGCATCGGCGTCGTACCAGCCGAGGAGGGCGGCGCGGAGGGTGGCGATGTCGGCGGGAGGCATTATCAGATCTCTTACCCTCTCCCTCCCCCTCGGGGGAGGGTCGTCGCAAAGCGACGGGGTGGGGACGGTCGGCGACGCGGATTCAGGTCTGTGAGGTCTTGCCTTGCCGCCCCCACCCGGTCTCCGCTTCGCTTCGACCACCCTCCCCCGAGGGGGAGGGAGAAGACAGTGAATGCGGCCCTCAAATGCGCTACTCTCACCGAATGGCGCGCGATCTGCCCACAGACGCTGAGACCCGCGAGATCCTGTCGCGGCGACGGACCCGGCCCATGCCGCGCCCGACGCCTCCGGCCGGTCGGGCCTTGGCGCCGCTGATCCGCGAACTGGACGAGAAGTTCGGGCGCGGCGCCGGGGCGCTGGAGCCGCGCTGGCGCGAGATCGTCGGCGACCAGCTGGCCCGCGTCACCAGGCCGCAGAAGCTGACCAAGGGCAGGGCCGGAACCGGCGGGACGCTGGAGCTGCGCGTCGCGGGCCCGGCGGCCCTGCTGGTCCAGCACCAGTCGGCCGACATCCTGGCGCGGGTGAACCTGTTTCTCGGCCCCGGCGAGGTGGACAAGCTGCGCATCGCCCAGGGGCCGGTGAAACCCCTGCCCCAGATCGCCGCCTCGACCCGAGGGGCGCGGCGCCGGATCGACCCGCTGGATGCGGCGGCGGAGGCGGAGCTGGCCAAGTCGGTCGAGGCCGCGCCGGATGGGCTGAAGGCGGCGCTGGCGAACCTGGGGCGGGCCGTGCTGTCAGATGCGGCGAAGGGGCGCGGGCGGTAGGGGGCGCGTGAGCCTGTTGAGGCCGGTGGGCGTCCGCTTCTGGCAGCGGAGCGAATGTGAGCCCACCACCGGTGCATGAATGTCCGGTTCTGGCGCGGAGCCGACAGGATCAAGCGTGCCGGCCAGTTTTCGCTGCCGCGCCAGCTCACTCGCCACTGTCAGCAGCTGTCGCCTGGTCGACGGGTCTTACCGGTTCAGACCAGCAGATCGGCCAGGGCCGCCAACTCATCGTAGATTGCGTCGCCCGTACGACTCTGGGCGTTCCGCCAACTGGTTGCCGTCGTTGGGTTCACCAGAACTCCGTCGCCTGTAAGCACCAGCACATTCGGCAGACCCGGTAACTCCTGAATGCCGAACCGAGAGGCGATGCCCAGATTATGTCCGTCACCGCTTCCTGGCATGCCGATGTTCACGAAGACCAGTTCGTACTTGCGTTCGATCAGTTCGGCGAAGCGATCGGTCGCCAGCCAACCCGCGAGGGCGCGGCTGTCGCTGCACCAGTTGGCTCCCATCACCAACAGGACCCGTTTGCCCGACTGCCTGGCCCGCGCCAACGCAGCGTCCACGTCGGCCGACGCGTTCTCGCTCACGTGGTAGGAGCGGGCTTCTGGCTTGGGCGCAGTCGCCGGCGCCGGCGCGGACGCGCAAGCCGCCACGGCCAACGCCGCCGAGACGATCAGCGTAACTCGTTTCACTGGGCAATCTCCTGTGGACGGCGCGTTCAGCGGTGATCGGTCACGCGATGTCGCCGTGCAGAAGCCCCGCTTCGCCACGAATTCGAGGATGGGTCAAGCTGCGGCCGCGTCTCGGGGCACCCGTCCGCTACTGATCGGCAGGTCGGTGTGCCGTGGAGCCGCTGCGCCGTCGCCGCGCAATCAGATTCCGACGGCTGGCTCTTGACCTTTTTCCGCCGCACCTGTTCTCGACAACCATGGAATTCGCGCAGCCGTCGGGGAATCGCGCGATCATCCAAAGCTTGAGTTCTTAAGGAAGACGCCATGCGCGCCAGCGGCCCGTTCAAATACGCCTCCATGAGCCGCCGCGCGGCCGTGACCGGAGCCGCCCTGGCGGCGATGACGATGCTGGCGGCCTGTTCCGGCGCCCAGACCGGCGCCCCGGCCGAGGGCGACATGGCGCTGGGGGCTCCGGAAGGCGCCAAGGTCACCGTGGTCGAATACGCCTCGGTCACCTGCAGCCACTGCGCCGCCTGGCAGGATCAGGTCTGGCCGGAGTTCAAGACCAAATATGTCGACACCAACCAGGTCCGCTATGTCTTCCGCGAGTTCCCGACCGCGCCTGAATCCGTGGCCGTCGCCGGCTTCCTGATCGCGCGCTGCGCCGGGCCGGACAAATATTTCCCGGTGATCCACGAGATCATGGCCAGCCAGAGCGAGATCTTCGGCGGCGTGCCGCCCCGCTCCGTCCTACTGCGCATCGCCAACGGCGCGGGCCTGTCGGAAGAGCAGTTCCAGGCCTGCGTCACCGACGCCGATGCGATCAAGGCCATGGACACGCGCATCAAGTCGGCCCTGGACGCCGGCGTGACAGGCACCCCCTACTTCATGGTCAATGGCGAACATGTCGCCGACAGCTCCCTGGTCGGGCTGTCGGAAACGATCGACGCCGCCCTGGCCGAAAGCTGAGCCGATGACCCTGTTCCGCACCCTGATCCTCGCCCTGTCCGCCCTGGCCCTCGCCTCGTGCGGCGGCGGTTCGAAGGCCGTCGTCGACGGCGACATGGCCCTGGGCGCGCCCGAGGGCGCCAAGGTCACCGTGGTCGAATACGCCTCGCCCACCTGCCCCCACTGCGCCCTGTGGCAGCAGAACACCTGGCCGGCGTTCAAGGCCGCCTATGTCGACACCAACAAGGTCCGCTACGTCTTCCGCGAACTGCCGACGCCGCCGGCCGAGGTCGCCGCAGCCGGCTTCCTGCTGGCCCGCTGCGCCGGGGCGGACAAGTATTTCGACGTCATCCACGCCATCATGGAGAGCCAGACGGAGTGGCGGGCGGGCGGCAATCCCCGCGACAGCCTGATCCGCATCGCCGGCGGCGTGGGCATCGACGAGACCGAGTTCACCGCCTGCGTCACCAACCCGGAAGCCATCGCCGCGCTCGAGACCCGGGTGAAGGCGGCGACTGACGCGGGCGTGATTAACACCCCGACCTTCTTCGTGAATGGAAGACAGGTCTCTTCGCCTGGCGGCGAGGGCACGGTCATGGCCGACCTGGCCCCGGCCATTGAAGCGGAACTGGCAAAATGAGCGCCCCGATGATCCGGTCCCTGTTCCTGATGCTGGCGCTGGTCGCCGCGCCTCTGGCGGCCCCGATGGCGGCCTCGGCCCAGACGACGCCCCCGCCCGCCGTGACGAGCGCCGACCGGGTGCTGGGTCGCGCCGACGCGCCGGTGACGGTGATCGAATACGCCTCGTTCGTCTGCTCGCACTGCGCCCACTGGCACACGACCGTCCTGCCGGCCTTCAAGGCGCGGTTCATCGACACCGGCCAGGTTCGGCTGGTTTACCGCAACCTGCCGACCGCGCCGGGCCAGGTCGCGGCGCGCGCCGCCGGCATCGCCCGCTGCGCGGCGCCGGCCCGATTCTACGAGGTGGCCTCGTCCTTCATGACCGGTCAGGCTGCGATCATCGACGGCGCGCCGCTGGCCGATTGGTATGCCGCAGGGGTCGCCGCCAGCGGCCGGACCCAGGCCGAGATCGACGCCTGTCTGGCCGATCCGGCGACGCTGAACGGCATCCGCGCCGAGATCGCGGGCGCCACGGCCGCCGGAGTCCAGGGCACGCCGAGCTTCTTCGTCAACGGGCGCGCCGTGTCGGACACCTCGCTGGACGGTCTGTCCGCTGCGATCCGGCCCCTGCTGCCCCGCAGTTGACGAAGGCATGCAGTTCCAGCGCCTCCGGCTCGTCGGCTTCAAGTCGTTCGTCGACCCGGCGGAGGTCTGGATCGAGCCGGGCCTGACGGGGATCGTGGGACCGAACGGCTGCGGCAAGTCGAACGTGCTGGAGAGCATGCGCTGGGTCATGGGCGCGAACTCGGCCAAGGCCATGCGCGGCACGGGCATGGACGACGTGATCTTCTCCGGGGCCTCGAACCGCCCGCCCCGGAACCATGCCGAAGTCCAGCTGACCATCGACAACGCCCAGCGGAAGGCGCCCCAGCCCTTCACCGACAGCGCCATCATCGAGGTGTCGCGCCGGATCGACCGGGGTCAGGGCTCGACCTATCGCATCAACGGCAAGGAGGTGCGGGCGCGGGACGTCCAGCTGCTGTTCGCCGATGCCTCGACGGGGGCGAACTCTCCGGCCCTGGTGCGTCAGGGGCAGATCAGCGAGCTGATCGCGGCCAAGCCGCAGAACCGGCGGCGGATCCTCGAGGAGGCCGGCGGGGTGGCGGGCCTGCACACGCGGCGGCACGAGGCGGAGCTGAGGCTGAAGGCGGCCGAGGCCAATATGGAACGGCTGGACGACATCGGGCGCGAGCTGGAGACGGCCCTGACGCGGCTGAAGCGCGAGGCGCGGCAGGCGGAGAAGTACAAGAAGATCTCGGCCGAGATCCGGGCCCTGCAGGCGGCCCTGCTGTTCGTGCGCTGGAACGACGCGCGGCTGGCGGCGGAGGCGGCGGCGGCGGAACTGGCGGCGGCGGACCGGGCGGTGGCGGAGGCGACGGCGGCGGCGGCCAGGGCCCAGACGGCGGCCCTGTCGGCGCAGGAGGGTCTGAAGCCGGCGCGGGAAGAGGATGCGGTGGCGGCGGCGTTGCTTCACCGGGCCTCGCTGGAACGCGACCGGCTGGACATGGCCGAGCAGTCGGCGCGGGCCGAGGTCGACCGTCTGACCGCCGAAGCCCAGCGGATCGCCAATGACACCGAACGCGAGATCGCCATGTCGGGCGACGCCGAGTCGGAATTGACCCGGCTGGGCGCCGAGCTGGAGGTGCTGACGGCCGAGATCGCGGCGGCGCCCGGGCGAGGGCCGGAGCTGGAGCGGGCGCTGGAGGCGGCGGAAGAGGGCCGTCGCGCGTCGGACGCCGAGGTCGAACGGCTGGCGGGCTCGCTGGCGGCGGTCGAGGCGCGGGCCAATGCCGAGACGGCGCGCAAACGAGACGCCGAGGCGCGGGTGGCGCGGGCCGTGAGCGCTCTGGACGGGGCGAAGCGGGAGCGCGAGGCGTTGGGCCCGCTGGAGACGCCGGAACTGGCCGCTGCGCGTGAGGCGCTGGACGTTGCGACGGCGGCCCTGACCGAGGCGCGGGCGGGTGTGGAAGCCGCCGAGGCCGATCGGGCGGAACGCGCGCGGGCCGAGCAGGAGGCGCGGACGGCGGCGCGGGCGGCCGAGGACCGGCTGGGGCGGTTGCAGACCGAGGCGCGGGGGCTGGCGTCGCTGCTGGTCTCGGGGCGGCGGGACCATCCTCCGGCGCTGGACCAGGTCGGGGCGGACAAGGGATACGAGGCCGCTCTGGCGGCGGCGCTGGGCGACGACCTGGACGCGGCGCTGGATACGAAGGCGGCGGCCTATTGGGGCGGGGCGGACGCGCCAGCGCCCGTCTGGCCAGCCGGGATCGAGCCGTTGGCCGATCATGTGACGGCGCCGGCGGCGCTGGCGGCGCGCCTGGCCCTGTGCGGGGTAGCGGCGAAGGCGGAGGCCGCAGGGCTGGCAAAATCGCTGCCGGTAGGCGCGCGACTGGTGACGCGCGAGGGCGACCTCTACCGCTGGGACGGCTTCGTCAGCCGGGCCGATGCGCCACGGCCGGCGGCCGTAAGGCTGGCCCAACGCACGCGGCTGGGCGAACTGGAAGCGGAGATCGATGCGGGCAAGCCGGCGCTGGAGACGGCGCAGGCGGCTTTGAAGGCGGCGACCGAGGCCTTCCGGGCTTCGGAAGAGGCGGTCAAGGCGGCGCGGCTGATGCCCTTCGCGGCCGACAAGGCGGTGACCACGGCGCGGGACGCGGTGCAGCGGCTGACCAATGAACAGGCGCGGCGCGAGGCGCGGGCGACGGCGCTGGACGAGACGCTGGAGCGGCTGGCGGTCGAGCATGAGGCGGCGGAGGCCGCCCTGGCCGAGGCGCTGGCGACCGATGCGCCGTCCGAGACGCTGGAGGGACTGAAGGCCGAGCTGGCGACGGCACGCGCGGCGGCGGATGCGGCGCGTGGCGCGGCGGCCGGGGCGCGGGCGGACAGGGATGCGGAGGCGCGGGACCGGGCCGGGCGCGAGCAGCGGCTGGGCGGGCTCAGCCGCGAGCGCGACAGCTGGGCGGGACGGGCGAAGGATTCCACGGCGCGGATCACGGTGCTCGAGGGCGACACGGGCAAGACGGCCGCGTTGCTGTTGCAGGCCGAACGGGCGCCGGAAGCGTTGGCTGCACAGCGATCGAAGCTGATGGACATGCTGACCTCAGCCGAGACGCGGCGGAAGACGGCGGCGGATAGGCTAGCGGTCGCCGAGGGCGAGGCCGGCGATGCGGATCGCGCCAGCCGCGCGGCGGATGCGACGGCGGCGAGCGCGCGCGAAGCCCGCGCCGGGCTGGCGGCACGGTCGGAGGCGGCGGCCGAACGGCTGCTGGACGCCGGGAACAACGTCCGCGAGACGGCGCAGATGTCGCCGGAAGAGCTGGGACAGAAATTGACCGACGACGCCATCGCCCGGCCGCCGGACGCGGCGGGGGCGGAGAGCCTGCTGTTCGGTCTCGAGCGCGAGCGGGAGATGCTGGGCGCGGTCAATCTGCTGGCCGAGGACGAGGCCGACGAGTACGGCGAGCGGCTGCAGACCATGCGGCTGGAGCGGTCGGACCTGACCGGCGCCATTGCCAAGCTGCGCGACGGCATTGACGAGCTGAACGCCGAGGGGCGTGAGCGGCTGGTGGCGGCGTTCGACGTCATCAACGACAACTTCAAGAGCCTGTTCGGGGCCCTGTTCGGCGGCGGCCAGGCGGAGCTGAAACTGGTCGAGTCCGACGATCCGCTGGAGGCCGGACTGGAGATCTTTGCCTGTCCGCCGGGCAAGCGACTGTCGGTCATGTCGTTGATGAGCGGCGGCGAGCAGGCCCTGACGGCGGCGGCGCTGATCTTTGCGGTCTTCCTGGCCAATCCGGCGCCGGTCTGCGTGCTGGACGAGGTGGATGCGCCGCTGGACGACGCCAATGTGGATCGCTTCTGCCGGATGCTGAACGAGATCCGGAACCGGACGGACACGCGGTTCATCGTCATCACCCACAACCCGGTGACCATGAGCCGGATGGATCGGCTGTACGGCGTGACCATGCCCGAGCGCGGCGTGTCGCAGCTGGTCAGCGTCGACCTGACCCAGGCCGAGACGCTGGTCGCGTGATTCAGGACGCTGCGTCTCTCCCGCCCGAGGCGCATGCGCTGGTCCTGACCGGGGTCGGGCGGTTCGTCGTGTTCGCGGATGCGGCCACGATCCGGCGGGAGCCGGACGGGGTGCGGATGCGGTCGCTGCAGGTCGTGGAGGCGGACTTCACGGTCGGGACGACGCGGTATCTGGGTGGCTGGTCCTGGTGGCGGTTCGGCTGTGATGCCGGGACGGCGGACCGGCTGGACTTCGCCTCGGTGGCGGTCGGCGGAGCCGAGGGACCGAGCACGCCGGAAGGTCAGCCGGCCTATCCGGCGGCGCCCGGCGGGGATGCGGCGGAGTTGCTGGCGGTGGCGTGCGGGACGGTGGAGCAGAAGGTCGTGGCGACGACGGTGGAGGCTGCGGTGAGGATCGGGCGGGCGGCGATGGCGGAAGATTGAATCCGTGCATCCCCGCGAAGGCGGGGACCCAGGTTTTAGCTCCCTGCTCCGTGCACCCCGGCGAGGGCCGGGGTCCAGATCACAGATGCAGACGGCCGGGATTTGGAGCCTGTCTCATGCGCGCGCTTCCGCTTTCTCCATCTGGGCCCCGGCCTTCGCCGGGGTGCACGGATGAAAGAGTGTGCCTCACTTAAGCACTGGGTCCCCGCCTTCGCGGGGATGCACGGATGAAATTGAATTTCGCTCGATGGCGATGCGATCCTGCGGCAGGGCCTCCGGGCACTGGTCCCGCATGAAGGCCAGCATCTTCTCCCTGATCTCGCAGCGCAGGTCGAAGGCCACCGGGGCCGAGCGGGCGCTGGCGAGGCAGCGGACCTGGGCGACGCGGTCGGTGATGTCGGTGACCTGGAGGTTGACGATGTCGCCGTCCCACAACGAGGAGGCGCGGCAGATGCGTTCCAGCTCGGCCCGGAGGCGGTCCATCGGGGCCTCGTAATCGACGTAGAGCATGGCTGTGCCGATCAGGCGGGAGGTCTCGCGGGTCCAGTTCTGGAACGGCTTCTCGATGAAATAGCTGAGCGGCAGGATCATCCGCCGCCAGTCCCACAGCTTGATCACGACATAGGTGGAGGTGATCTCCTCGACCGTGCCCCACTCCCCTTCCACGATGACGGCGTCGTCGATGCGGATGGGCTGGGCGGTGGCGATCTGGATGCCGGCGATCAGGTTGGTCAGATAGGGCTGGAGCGCGAGGCCGGCGATGATGCCGACCACGCCGGCCGAGGCCAGCAGCGAAACGCCCCACTGACGCACGGCCCCGATGGTCATCAGGGCCAGGGCCACGGTGATCAGGCCGATGAGGATGACGGCGGCGCGTTGCAGGATGCGCGTCTGGGTGACGTGCTTGCGTGCGACCAGGTTGTCCTCGGTCTGCATGTTGAACTTACGGAGATGGACGACGGCCCACATGTCGACGGTGCCGGCGACGATCCAGCCGAGGACGAGGATGGTCAGGAACAGGATGACGGCGCGGACGCTCTGGGACGGCTCCGGGTCCAGCGGCGAGACTGTGATCGAGAAGCCGATGGCGATCAGGATAATCAGGATGCGCAGTTTCTTGCGGACCCGTTCGAGCACCCCGCGCCAGTACAGGTCGCGGTTCTTCACGACGCGGCGAAGAATGGAGAAGACGATGCGGTGGATGATCCAGCCGGCGCCGACGAAGACGGTCACCACGATGGCGACCACGAGCCACTCCGGCAGCCAGTAGAACTGGCGCCACAGGGTGACGATCTGGCGGGTCAGGTTGGTGATTTCGGGCGGCATAGACGCAAACAGCGTGTCAACGGCGTCTTCCGTTCCCACCGGCGGCAGGGCCGCGCCGGTCATCCGGCCGTAGCCTCGGCGAGGTCCGCGAGGCGTTGGGCCGCGTCGGGTATGGCCACGGAGCGGGCCGCGGCGCTCATGGAGGCAAGGCGCGCGGGGTCTGCTAGGACGCCCGCGACGGCGGCGGCCATGGCGGCGACGGTGACGTCATCCTCGAGGATGACCTCGGCGGCGGCGACGTCGGTCAGAAGTTTCGCATTGAGGCGCTGGTGGTCGTCGGTGGCGATCTTCAGCGGGATCAGGATCGACGGCATGGCCGCGACGGCCAGCTCGGCGCAGGTCGAGGCGCCGGCGCGGCCGATGACCAGGTGGGCGGCGGACAGGCGGGAGGCCATGTCGCGGAAGAAGGGCGCCACCTCGGCCTCAATGCCGGCGTCGAGGTAGATCTGGCGCGAGGTTTCCAGGGTCTCGGGGCGGGACTGTTGCTGGACCTTGAGGCGGCGACGGATCGCGTCCGGCAGGGTGGCCAAGGCGCGGGGCGTGGTCTCGGACAGGAGGCGGGCGCCCTGGCTGCCGCCGGTGACGAGGATGCGGATGGGACCGTCGCCCGGAGGCGCCCAGGCGCGGTCGAACAGGGCGCGGATGTCGGCGCGGACCGGGGCGCCGACGACCTGGGCGCGGGCCTTCACGGCCGGCGAGGCGCGCTCCAGCGTCGGGAAGGACGAGGCCACGGCGCGGACGTGGGGGGCCAGGGCGCGGTTGGTGCGGCCGAGGACAGCGTTCTGTTCGTGGATCAGGGTCGGGCGCTTCTGCAGGATGGCGGCGACCAGGGCGGGGGCGGACGGATAGCCGCCGAAGCCGACGACGACACTGGCGTCCAGGCGGTTGAAGGCGGTCTGGGCCTGACCGATGCCGCGCACGATGGCGACGCCGGCCTTGATCAGGCCGATCGGACCAGAGCCGGTGGCGGCGTCGAGGGCGAGACGCTCCTCGGCCGGGAAGGCCTGGGCGTACTGTTCGCCGCGATGGTCAGTGGCCAGGACCACGCGCCAGCCGCGCGAGGCCATCTCGCGGGCGAGGGCCTCGGCCGGGAACATGTGGCCGCCGGTTCCGCCGGCGGCGACGACGCAGAGTTTGGTCATGGAGGTGGCTTAACCGACGCGCCGCCAGTCGTCATCCTCTCCCCCCCCTCGGGGGAGGGTGGTCGGAGCGAAGCGGAGACCGGGTGGGGGCGACCCCGCGATCCGGACACGCCTCCGGGAACTTGCCTTGCCGCCCCCACCCGGTCGCTACGCGACCTGCCCTCCCCCGAGGGGGAGGGAAAAGGCGTTTACGGCATCAACAACCGACGCGGCCGCTGGAGGCTGGCTCCGGGCTCGTAGGCGCCGGGACGACGGCGCGTCAATGCCAGGGCGAAGCCCATGGTCAGGCCCATGGCCATCATCGAGGAGCCGCCGTAGCTGATGAAGGGCAGGGTCATCCCCTTGGTCGGGATCAGGTTCAGGTTCACCGCGACATTGATGGACGCCTGCAGGCCGATCAGCATGAACAGGCCGGCCGCCGCCGTCTGTTCGAATGGATCGTTCAGCTTCATCGCCCGGCCCATGCCGCGGAAGACGATGAAGGCGTAGAGGCCGATCATGACAAGGCTGAGGACCAGGCCGAACTCCTCGGCGCCGACCGAGTAGATGAAGTCGGTGTGCAGGTCGGGGACGGAGCGTTTCATGACCCCCTCGCCCACCCCGCGTCCAACCAGGCCGCCGGCGCGGATGGCCTCGGAGGCGCGGTCGATCTGGTGGGTGTCCTCGACGCCGGGCGAGACGAACTTGGCGACGCGCGCCTGGACGTGGGGGAAGAGCAGATAGATGGCGGTCATGCCTGCCGCGAACAGGCCCATCAGCACGGCGACCCAGCGCAGCGGCACCCCGGCCATGAAGAAGACGGCCATGAAGGTGGTGGTGATCAGAAGCGTCTGGCCGATGTCCGGCTGGATCAGCAGCAGGGCCACGGTGACGGCGTAGAAGCCGAAGGCGATGGAGACGCCGGGAACGCCCTGCCCCTTCTGGCCCTCGGCGAACATCCAGGCCGCGAAGACGATCAGGCTGGGCTTGGCGAACTCGGAGGGCTGGAGGCTGAACGGGCCGAGGTTCACCCAGCGGGCCGCGCCCTTCACCGTGTCGCCGATGAAAGGAAGCAACGCCATCACCACGATGGCGCCGAGCAGGCCCAGGACCGCGATCCGTCGCACGCCTCGGGGCGACAGCAGCGACATGGTCAGCATCAGGCCGATGCCGCCGCTGGCCCAGACGATCATGCGCCAGGAATAGTGGAAGGGGTCGGTGATCGACTCATCGGCCAGGATGGCGGCCGGGGACGAGGCGAACGACAGCATGACGCCCAGGCCCATGAGGGCGAGCGCCGCGCCGAGCAGGCCGCGATCCACCGTCCAGAACCACTGGGCGATCGGGCTCTGGTCGTTGCGCGAGAACGGATGGGAATAGACGGCCTGGGTCATGGTTTCTCAACCCTGAACGAAAGGCGTAGCCCCGAGGTTAAGAACGGCGGCGCGGAAGGCTTCTCCACGCGCCTCGAAGTCGGGAAACTGGTCGAAGCTGGCGCAGGCGGGGCTGAGCAGGACGACGGCGTCGCCGCCGGCTTTCGCGGCGTCTTCGGATGCGAGGGCGACGGCCGTGGCCATATCCCTGGCGATGACGTGGGGAGTGTCGCCTAGGGTCGCGGCGAAGTCGTCGGCGGCCTCGCCGATCAGATAGGCGCGGGCGACGCGGGGGAAGAGGTCGCGGAGGTCCTCGATGCCGCCATCCTTGGCGCGGCCGCCGGCGATCCAGAAACTGGTCGGCCAGGACATCAGGGCCTGACGCGCCGCGTCGGTGTTGGTGGCCTTGGAGTCGTTGACGAAGCGGACGGCGCCGAGCTGACCGACGGTTTCCATGCGGTGGGCGAGGCCGGGGAAGGTCATCAGGCCTTCGACGGCGGCCTCATGCGACACGCCGATGGCGCGGGCGGCGGCATAGGCGAAGGCGGCGTTCTGGGCGTTATGGCGGCCGGGGAGCGAACGGGCGGGGGCGAGGTCGGCGATCAGTTGGCCTTCGGTCCTGATGGAGCCGGGCTCCGCTTCCATTCCGTGCATTCCCGCGAAGGCGGGGACCCAGTGCTGTGGGCGCTCCGACGGCTGGGTGGGGGTGTAAGATTGATCCTCGTCGCCGGTGACTCCCGAAAGCACTGGGTCCCCGCCTTCGCGGGGATGCACGGAGGAGGAAATGGCGATGACGTGGTTGGGAAGGACGAAAGCGAGGTTTGCTCCGGCCGGCTCATCGACGCCGACAAGGGAAACGGCGTTTGGACCGAGCGCCTGGAACAGCCTTGTCTTGGCCGCGACATAGCCCTCCATGCCGCCGTGGCGGTCGAGGTGGTCGGGGCTGATGTTGGTCAGGATGGCCACGTCGGGGGAAAAACTGGTGGTCAGGTCGAGCTGGTAGCTGGAGACCTCGATCACATAGGCCTGGACCTCTGCGGGGGGCGGCAGGGCGAGGACGCCGATGCCGATGTTGCCGCCGACGGCGATCTTCATGCCTGCCTGTTTCAGCACCCAGCCGATCAGGGCCGTGGTCGTCGACTTGCCGTTGGTGCCGGTGATGGCGATTACCTTGGGCCGCAGGGAGGCCGGGGTGGCGGCGATGGCCCGGGCGAACAGTTCGATGTCGCCGATGACCGGGACATTGGCAGCCTTCGCCCTGTCGACGGTCCAGTGGGGCTTCGGGTGGGTCAGTGGCGCGCCGGGCGACAGGACGAGGGCCGCGAAGTCCGACCAGTCGGCCGTGGTCAGGTCCTCGACCTCGAACCCTTCGGCCTCGGCCTGCATGCGGCCGGAGACGCCGTCGTCCCACAGGATGGGCTCTGCGCCGCCGGCCTTGAGGGCGCGGGCGGCGGTGATGCCCGAGCGGCCGAGGCCGAACACCGCGACGCGACGGCCTTCGAAGCCGGGGACCGGGGTCATGCTTCCCTCTCCCGGTGGGAGAGGGCTTGAGCGCCCGAGAGCCGCAGGCGATCGGACTTGCGCGAAAGGGTGAGGGTTCGACCTCGCCTGATTCGCACCATCCGCCCCTCACCCTTTCGGCTTGCGGATCGCTGCGCTCTCCGAGCCTCAAGCCCTCTCCCAACGGGAGAGGGAGCAGCAATGCGCGCCCTCACCGGAGCTTCAGCGTGCTGAGCCCCACCAGCGCCAGCATGGCGGCGACGATCCAGAAGCGGATGACGACGGTCGATTCCGGCCAGCCCATCTTCTCGAAATGGTGGTGGATCGGGGCCATCAGGAAGATGCGCTTCCTGGTGGCCTTGAAATAGGCGACCTGGATCATGACCGAGGCCGCCTCGATGACGAACAGGCCGCCGACGATGCCCAGGACCAGCTCGTGCTTGGTGGCCACGGCGATCGAGCCGAGCGCGCCGCCCAGAGCCAGCGAACCGGTGTCGCCCATGAAGATCTTGGCCGGCGGGGCATTGTACCAGAGGAAGCCCACGCCGCCGCCGATGATGGCGGCGCAGAAGATGGCCAGCTCGCCCGAGCCGGGCACGTGGTGGACGCCCAGATACTCCGAGAAGATGAAGTTGCCGACGAGGTAGGAGATGATGCCGAAGGCCGCCGCCGACATCATAACCGGCACGATCGCGAGTCCGTCGAGGCCGTCGGTCAGGTTCACGGCATTGGAGAAGCCGACCATCGTGAAGGCGGCGAAGGCGACGTAGAACCAGCCGACGTTGAGCAGCACGTCCTTGAAGAACGGGAAGGCGATCGAGGTCTCGAGACCCGGCGAGGTGGGAGACTGGGTCATCCAGAGCACCACCAGCACCCCGGCGATCACCGAGACGACGACCTGGGCCAGCAGCTTCTGTTTCGAGGTCAGGCCGGCCGAGGTCTGTTTCGTCACCTTGGCGTAGTCGTCGATGAAGCCCAGCACGCCGAAGGCCGCCGTTACGCCGGAGACGATCCAGATATAGGGGTTGGTCAGGTCGCCCCACAGGAAGACGGCGACGGCGATGCCCGCAAGGATCATCAGTCCGCCCATCGTGGGGGTGCCGACCTTGGAAAGGTGCGAGACCGGCCCATCGGCGCGGATCGGCTGACCCTTGCCCTGTTTGACCCGCATGAAGGAGATGAACCGGCTGCCCATCGCCACCGCGACGATCATGGCCGTGGCCATGGCCAGGGCGACGCGCACCGTCTGGTACTGAACCAGGTTCAGCAGCGGATACTCGTTCGCGACGTCGGCGTAGTAGAGATACAGCAGATAGAACATCGACGGCCCCCGGGTGTCCCTAGCGCTCTAGCGCCGCAAGGGCGGCGGCCACAAGCGACGCTTTCGACCCGTTCGAGCCCTTGACCATGACGATGTCCGTCGGCCCGACCAGATCGGCGGCCTGGGCCGCGAGATCGGCGGCGCTTTCGGCCCACACGCCGCGACGGGCGGGCGGCAGGGCATCATAGAGGTGGCGCATCTCCGACCCTGCGGCGTGGACGACATCGAGGCCCGCCTGGTCGATCGGGGCGGCAAGGCCGGCGTGAAGCGCTTCGGACTGGTCGCCGAGTTCCAGCATGTCGGTCAGGACCACGATGCGACGGCCGCCCTCGGCGACAGGCCTGGCGCCCAGCGAGCGGAAGCCGGCCGTCATGGACAGCGGATTGGCGTTGTAGCTCTCGTCGATCAGGGTGAAGGCGCCGCCGGGGATGCGAACTGTGCGGGTCTCGCCCCGGCCCTTCAGTGGTTCGAAATCAGCCAGGGCGGCGAGCGCCGTCTCGACCGGCACATCAAGGGCGTCGAGCATCAGGATGACCGCCAGGCTGTTGAGGCCCCAGTGGAAGCCGGACTGTTTCAGCGGGAAGACGTGGCGGTGACCGTAGACCTCGGCGGTGACGACGGCGCCGTCAGGATTGGGGATGAAGTCGATCAGGCGGGCGTCGTGGGCAGGCTCGGAACCGAATGCGGCCACCCGGGCGCCGACATGCAGCGCCGCCTGACGCAGCATCGGCTCCCAGACGTTGTCACCGTTGATGACCGCCAGACCGCCCGGGCCCAGGCCCTGGAAGATGGCGGCCTTCTCGCGGGCGACGCCGGCCTCGCCGTCGGCGAAGGCGTCGATATGGACCGGGCCGACGGTGGTGACGCAGGCGGCATGCGGCTGGACCATTCGGGCCAGGGGCGCGATCTCGCCGGGCGCATTCATGCCGATCTCGAACACGGCGCGCTCGACCGAGGGGTGCATGCGGGCCAGCGTCAGGGGCACGCCGATGTGGTTGTTGTAGCTCTTGATCGAGGCGTGGGCCGGACCAGCCAGATCGAGGCCGGCCTTGATCGCTTGGGTCACGCTGGTCTTGCCGACGCTGCCGGTGACGGCGCCGCGACGGACATGGGGGGCGCGGTCGCGGGCGGCGGCGCCCAGGGCCTCAAGGGCGTGAAGCGTGTCGGGGACGATGACGCACGGACCGCCGTCTACGGGATGCTCGACGAGGGCGCCGGACGCTCCGGCGGCGAAGGCGGAGGCGGCGAAGTCGTGGCCGTCGCGTGCGCCCTTCAGCGCCAGGAACAGCTCGCCCGGCGCGATCTCACGGCTGTTGTAGGTCAGGCCGTCAGCGGTGAAGGCGCCGCCCTCGATCCCCCCTCCGGTCGCAACGGCTATTTCTTGCGCCGTCCAGAGAGGCAGTGTCGGTTCAGGCATTTACGCGCAAGGCCTCGGCGAGTTCGGTGGCGTCGTCGAAGGGATGAATCGTCCCGCCCACGATCTGACCCTGTTCATGCCCTTTTCCGGCGACGACGACCACATCTCCGTCGCGCATGAGGCCCGCGGCCTCGCGAATGGCGGCGCGGCGGTCGCCGATCTCCAGGGCGTCCGGGCAGCCGGCGCGGACCTCGGCGCGGATGACGGCGGGATTCTCGGAGCGCGGGTTGTCGTCGGTGACGATGGCGATGTCGGCCAGGCGACCGGCGATCTCGCCCATCAGGGGCCGCTTGCCCTTGTCGCGGTCGCCGCCCGCGCCGAAGACGACGATCAGGCGGCCGGCGGCGTGGGGGCGCAGGGCCTTGAGCACGGTTTCGAGCCCGTCGGGCGTGTGGGCGTAATCGACATAGGCCTCACCGCGACCGCCCGAGACGCGTTGCAGGCGGCCGGCCGCGCCGGTGATCTTTTCCAGGGCGTGAAGCACGCGGGCGGCGTCCTCGCCGGCGGCGATGCACAGGCCGGCCGCGACCAGGGCGTTGGAGGCCTGGAAGGCGCCCGCCAGCGGCAGCAGGACGTCGTGGCGGTCGCCGCGCACGTCGAGGATCAGGCGCTGGCCCTCCGGCACGGCGCGACGTTCAATGAGGCTGAGGTCCCTGCCCCGCTCGCCCACGCCCATGACGCCGAGGCCGGACATGATCGAGGCGGCGGCAAAGGCGTTGTAGGCGTCGGAATCGGCGTTCAGGACGGCAGTGCGGCCGCGCGGTAGCAGGGTCTCGAACAGACGCATCTTGGCCGCTCGATAGGCCTGCATGTCGCCGTGATAGTCGAGGTGGTCCTGGGTCAGGTTGGTGAAGGCGGCGGCCTTCAGCGTCACGCCATCGAGGCGGCGCTGGTCGATGCCGTGGGACGAGGCTTCGAGCGCCAGGTGGGTCACGCCGCCCTCGGCCAGGGTGGCCAGAAGACGGGCGGCGTCGCCGGCGTCCGGGCTGGTCAGGCCGGGCGGGGTCAGGGCTTCTGTGATCGCGCCGGATTGGGCGACGACGCCGAGCGTGCCCATGCTGGCGGCCTTGATGCCCAGGGCGGCCCAGATCTGACGGCAGAAGGCGGCGACCGAGGTCTTGCCGTTGGTGCCGGTGACGGCGACGCAGGTGGCGGGTTGGGCGCCGTAGAAGCCGCGCGCCGCGAGCGCATAGGCGCGGCGGACATCACCGGAACGGACCAGCAGGGGCGCCAGGCCCTCCGGCGTGTCCTGGGGTGCGAGGACGGCGGCTGCGCCCTGCGACAGCGCCTGGGGAATAAAGGCGCGGCCGTCGGCGGCGCTGCCCGGCAGGGCCACGAACAGGGAGCCGGGGGCCACCTTGCGGCTATCGGCCGTCACACCCGTGATCATCGGGTCGGTCGCGACGTCGCGGCGCAACAGGTCGGAGAGGCGAACGGCGCTCATCGAGCGACCTCGGCCGCGACGGGCGGATCGATGCGGCGCTGGAGGCCCAGGAAGCCGGCGATACGGTCTGCGACCCGACCGACGACGGGGGCGGCAACAGCCCCGCCGAGGCGCGACCCCTGGCTGGGCTCGTCGATCAGGACGAAGATGACGTAGCGCTGCGCATCCTCCGGGCCGTCGGCCGGGAAGACGGCGGCGAAGGAGCCGACGCCGTGGCTGGCGTCATAGCGGCCGTTGACCAGCTTGTTGGCCGAGCCGGTCTTGCCGCCGACGCGCAGCCCCGTCGCGTCGGCCTGACCGCCCGAACCGCGCAGGACGTTGGCGCGCATCAACTGGCGGACGGCGGCGGAGGTCTCGACGCTGACCACGCGATGGCCTTCCGAGCCCGCGCCGCCGCGGCGCAGCGATAGCGGGCGGTAAATCCCGCCATTGACCAGGGCGACCGTGGCCGCCGTCATCTGCAGCGGGGTGATCATGATGCCGTAGCCGAACGACATGGAGGCGCGGGTCGTGTCGCTCCAGTCCTGCGGACGGCGCGGACGGGCGCTCTCGCGCAGCTCGATCGGGGCAGCGTCGAGCAGGCCCAGTTTGGTGAAATAGGAGCGCATCGTGTCGGCGCCCATTTCGACGGCCAGACGCGAGGTGCCGATGTTGGAGGAGTGCAGATAGACCTCCTCCAGCGACAGGATCTTGTTGGTCGCGTGGAAGTCCGAGATGCGGCGGTTGCCGATCATATAGGCCTGGGACGCGTCGATCATGGTGTCGAGATCGGCCAGGCCTGTGTCGATGGCGGTGGCGATGGTGAAGGTCTTGAACACCGATCCCATCTCGTAGTGGGCCGAGGTGACGCGGTTCAGGGCGGCGTCGTCGGAGGCCTGGCCCCGGCGGTTGGCGTCGTAGGTCGGCCAGCTGGCCATGCCGAGGATCTCGCCGGTCCGGGCGTCGGCGACGACCCCGACCGCGCCCTTGGCGCCGGCTTCCGCAGCCGTGGCGGCCAGTTCGTTCTCGAGCACGCCCTGAACGCGAAGGTCGATGGAGAGGGCGAAATCCGCGCCAGCCGCGCCCGCCTGGCGGATGGCGTCGTTGAAGGCCAGTTCGGCGCCGGAGACCCCCTGACCGCCGGTATCGGCGGCGCCGATCAGGTGAGCGGCGGAGCTGTTCAATGGATAGACGCGGCGATCCTCGGGCTCGAACGAGAGACCTCCCAGGGCCAGGGCATGCACCGCCTGGCGCTCGGCCGGGGTCAGGCCGGGCTGGGCTATCAGGCGACGGTCGCCGGCCAGGACGCGGCGCAGGCGGGTCGCCGAGATCCCCGGCAGGGCGCGGCGGATCTGGCGGAAGGCGGCGTCCTTGTCCCAGACCTCGGACGGATCGATGTAGAGGCCGTAGTGGGTGATGTTGGTGGCCAGCAGGGCCCCGTTGCGGTCGGTCAGGTCCGCGCGCTGCAGGGCGCCCGCGACGTGGGCGGCGCCGGACCCGCCCCTGGGCGCCAGCAGGGCCGCGCGGGCGGCGCCCAGGGCCAGCAGGCTGAACACAGCGACGAAGATCATGCGGATCAGGAAGATGCGGACGCGGGTGTCCTCCTCCGGCCGGGCGTCGGCGCGAGCACGTTCGAAGGCGTGTTCGACAAACCAGACCGCCTCTCCCATCCAGCGCAGCCAGGGCGAGACGGTCGACGTCAGAGGGCGGTTGGCGCCGGGGGCCGGACGGTAGGCGCGGGGATCCTGAACCGTCATCGGCCAGCCTCGGCGAGGGTGGCGGCGGCAGCGGGGGGAGCGGGGGGAGCGGGGGCGTCCCCGGCGGGTCCGGCGACGGCCGGAGCGGGAGCGGCCGGTACGGGCGCGACGACCGGGACTGGGACCGGTTTCAGGGTTGGCAGGGCATTCTCGTCGACCTGCCGCTCGGCCTTGACCGGAGCCAGGGCGGCGCCGCGCGACAGGGTCTCGAGGCGGCCGGGCTGTTCCAGCCGGGCCGCCTCGGCGCGGAGGAGGCGGACACGCTGGGAGTTCTCGGCGATCTGGCGTTCCAACTGGCCGATGGCGGCGCTTTCGCGGGCGGCGGCGGCCTTGGCGACATAGACCGAGAAGACCATGGCGGCGACGCACATGACGCCGACGATCTCGATCCAGCGGATGCCGCGGATCTTCCAGTCGAACAGACGCTGGACTGGATTGCGGTTCATGCGGCCGCCTTCCAGGCCGGAGCCTCGGTGCGGACGGCGGCGCGCAGCTTGGCCGAGCGCGAGCGCGGATTGGCGGCCAGTTCGGCCTCGCCCGCCTCGCGCGCGCCCTTGAACTGCAGCGTGAAGCTGGGCTTGCGCGTCTCGATGGCGACCGGGGCGTGACGCGAACCGCCGGGCGCATTGCCGCTGCGCTCGGTCAGGAAGGCCTTCACGATCCGGTCTTCCAGCGAATGGAAGGTGACAACGGCCAGACGCCCGCCCGGCGACAGGGTGCGTTCGGCGGCCTCGAGACCCGCGGTCAGTTCGCCCAGCTCATCGTTGACGGCGATGCGCAGGGCCTGGAAGGTGCGGGTCGCCGGATGGGTCGGGGCGCCGCGACGGCCGCCGAGCGCCTTTTCGACCACGTCGGCGAGGTCGAGGGTCCGGGCGAAGGGCTGTGTCGTGCGACGACGCAGGATGGCGGTGGCGATACGGCCGGACTGACGCTCATCACCGTATTGCTTCAGGATGTGGGCCAGGGGACCGTGGTCCCAGCCGTTGACGATGTCGGCGGCGCTCTCGCCCTCGCTCGACATCCGCATGTCCAGCGGGCCGTCCCGCATGAAGGAGAAGCCGCGCTCGGCCTCGTCCAGCTGCATGGAGGAGACGCCGATGTCGAAGACGGCCCCATCGAGCTTCGCCTCACCGGTTTCAGCAAAGGCGTCGGCGAGGCCCGAGAAGGCGGTGCGGATCAGCTGGAACTGGCCGGGGAAGTCGTTGGCCACGGCGTCGGCGTGACGCTGGACTGTCGGATCGCGGTCGAGGGCGATGACCTGTGCGCCGGTGGCGAGGATGGCGCGGGTGTAGCCGCCGGCGCCGAAGGTGGCGTCGATGATCACGTCGCCGGGCTTCGGGGCCAGGGCCTCGATGACTTCATCCAGCAGGACGGGGGCGTGCGGGCCGGTCACGTGTCGTTGCCCGGCATGCGGCGGCGAGCCACGTCGCCACGTTCGCGCATCGCCCTTCTCGCCAATATGCGGCGATCGTCCTTGCGCGCGTTCCAGCGGGCGCGATCCCAGATCTGGAAGCGCGGCCCCATGCCGACGATGACGACGTCCTCGCCGAGGCCGGCTTCCTGGCACAGGCTTTCCGGCAGGGTGATGCGGCCGCCGCCGTCATAGGCGAGCTGTTTCTGGCCGCCGTAGACGGTCTCTTCCAGGGCTGTGCGCCAGTCGTCGCCGAAGGGAAGCGCCTCGATCATGGCGACGTACTCGGCCATCAGCTTGTCGCCGCCGGCCTCGAGGCAGTCGGACTCGACCGAGAAGAAGCAGAAGACGCCCAGGTCGGCGCCGTTTTCGGAGGTGCGGAACTCCTGCGGGATCAGGAGACGGCGCTTGCCGTCCAGCTGCTTCTCACTGGTTCCGAGAAACACGCCCGTCCCAATCGAGCCTGTCGGCCCGCCCCTGAGTTCATCCCCGCGCCTGAATCGCCGGCGCCGCCAATCCCCGCATAGTCGCTATGGGATAGCATGGGATGGACTGGGCCTCAATGGGAATGGTTGACGATATTTAACCAAGTTGCCGATGTTGCAGGTTCGCGACAGCATAAACTAGAACATACATAGAACATGACAAGTATTAACAGGCTGGGGATCGTGTGCCGTGGTTTGGTCGAAGGGGTTAATGGGGCGTGGCCAGAACCCCTCCGTCACGGCGCGAAGATGCGCCGCGCCACCTCCCCATCCGCCAAGCGGCGGACAGGGAGGAGACGGCCCTAACCGGGCTAAAGCAGCGAGCGACCGCGTCGCGGGCGGTAGCCCCCAACAAGGAAGAAAATGCCAGACGGCCTGTAAGCCGGGTTCTGTTCCGCCCGAAAGCGGTGACGATCATTCCTCTGGACCGCCCATCGCTGGACGGTTCTCGCGACCTACCCGGACGCCTCGGGCGGTGAACCCTGCGGGCGAACCCGCGCGACGTCCCTATTCGGTCTTGCTCCAGGCGGGGCTTGCCATGCCGTCGCTGTTACCAGCAACGCGGTGGGCTCTTACCCCACCCTTTCACCCTTACCCGCGCCGAAACGCAGGAGGTTTGCTTTCTGTGGCGCTGTCCCTCGGGTCGCCCCGGGCGGGCATTACCCGCCGCCTTTTCACCGTGGAGCCCGGACTTTCCTCGACGGGAGCAAGTCCCGCCGCGACCGCCCGGCCGTCTGGCGGGGGGCGTGATGCGCCCGCGAGGCGGTGCGGTCAACCGTGAGATGCGCAGAGCCCATCAATGTGCTAGAGATCGGCCGTGGCCGAGCGCGCTGAACAGCAATATCCGATGGTGTTCGAAAGCCTCGAAGCGAGGATGGCGTGGGAACGCGAGCGCCTCGCGGAGGGCGAAGCGGATATCGCTGCCGAGCGAGTGCTGGAAGGCGAGGCCGCGCTTGACTGGCTTGATCGCTGGGCGGCCGGAGAAGAACTCGAAGAACCCGACCTGGGCTAAATGACCGACTACATCGTTTCCTTCACGGCCCGCTCGCGGGGCGATCTGCTGGAAGCGCGCCGTTGGCTGAACCAACCGGGCAGCGGTTTAAAGGCGCGGCTGAAGATGGCGAAGATCACCCGAGCCTTGGCCGAACTGCGCTTCTCGCCAGAGCGTTGGCCGCACAGTCCCTATCCGAATGTCAGACGCCGATTTGTCGAAGGCTATACAGCCTACTATCGGATCGATGAGAAGGCTGGCCGCGTCCTGATCATCCGCATCTTCGGGCCCGGTCAGGATCAGTCGACCCTCTAGTTCAGCACGCCGGTCACACTCTCGGCCGTCGCCAGCTGCAGCACGCCCATCAGCGTCGCGCGGGTCTCGCCGTCGGCGATGCCGTCGACCTTCGACGGGCGCCAGTGGCGCTGGAAGGCCCCGACAGTGACGCGGGTCTCATCGGTGTATCTGCCGTCCGGCAGCGGCTCGTAACCGAGGCGGTGCAGACCGGCCTGAAGCACGTGAACGCCGAGGCCTTCGTCGCCGATCGTCAGGGGCGGGCCAAGGGCGGCGATGCGCTCGGGGGCGGGTTCGAACCACAGGCCCTGGCGATGGGCGGCGAGGGTCTTCCACGGGAAGCGTTCGCCGGGATCCCGTTTCCGGGCAGGAGCCACGTCGGAGTGGCCGAGGATGCGGGCGTCCTCGATGGCCCAGCGAGCGCGGATCCCGTCGATCAGTTCGATGACGGAGGCGACCTGGGCGTCGGGGAAATCGCGATAGCCAAACTCATGGCCCGGATTGACGATCTCGATGCCGATGGAGACGGCGTTGATGTCGGTCTCGCCCTTCCACCAGGACTTGCCGGCGTGCCAGGCGCGGCGCTCCTCGGGCACGAGACGCAGGATGCGGCCATCCTCGTCCACGACATAGTGGGCCGAGACCCTGGCCTCCGGATCGCGCAGGCGCGCGACCGCGGCCTCGGCGGTCTGCATGCCGGTGTAGTGGAGCAGGACCATGTCGGGCGGACCGCGACGCTGGTCGAAATTGGGCGAAGGCGCCTCGGCGATGGTCGGCATAGGCTTAGCGCCGATGCTTAGCGATGGGGACGTTCCCAGCCGTAGGCGACCCAGGTGTCGCCGACCTTCTCGGCCTCGATCACATCGTCATTGCGGCGGGCGCGGACGGTGACGCGACGACGGGCGCGCATGGCGAGTCCGGCGAAGAAGATCAGGATACTGGCGCAGAGGGCAATCACGGCGACGGCGGCGGCCGTGAAGACCGCCAGAAGCGCCCCTACGGTCAGAGCCGCCACGGTCGCAATCACGCCGCACAGCCACATGATCGGCGCGAGCAGACCCTGGGGCCGACGGCGATTCTGAAAACCGAGGGTGGCGAACGGATCCTGCGTCATCTCTATTCCTTGTCGAGCGCCCCGCAGAACGCCTGAACACCCAATGTCGGTCCACAGAGGCGAACCGTCAATGACCGGCCGCTTCACAGGCGAGTGTTAATCGCCGCACCCTGACGGGGGAGGATTACAGAGGCTGGTCGGCGAGGACCGAGGCCCCCTGCCCACGCATCCGCTCGGTCTCGACGCGCGACAGGACGGCCTGGGCGCGCGGGTCGGCCATGACGCCCCCGAGGGCGACGAGGGTCCGGGCGGCCTCGGACTGGACGCCAAAGGCCGACGACAGCGCTTCCCACGGCGACTGGGGCGCGGGGAAGCGCTTGAAGCGGACCGACTGCGACTCAGGAATCCCGGCCAATTCCCGCGCCTTGCCGATGGCCTCGGTCAAACCGCCCAGTTGGTCGACGAGGCCCAGGGTCTTGCCCTGGGCGCCCGTCCAGACGCGGCCGCGGGCGATTTCGCGCACGCGGGCGATCGGGATGCGGCGGCCGGTGGAAACGCGCTGGACGAACTCCTCGTAGGTGCGGTCCATCGAGGCGGAGAAGGCGGCGCGCTGCGCTTCGGAGAAACCGGCCGAGGGGCTCAAGGCCTCGGAATAGTCACCGCCGACCGACAGGCCGCGCAGGTCGACGCCGAAGCGGCCGAGCGCCTCAGACACCACGAACTTGCCGCCATACACGCCGATCGAACCGGTCAGGGTCGAGGGCTGCGCCACGATCCAGTTCGCTTCCGACGAAATCCAGTAGCCGCCCGAGGCCGCATAGTCGCCCATTGAGACCACAACCGGCTTGCCCGCCGCCTTGGCCGCGCGGACGGCGGCCAGGATCTGTTCGGAGGCTTCCGGCGAGCCGCCGGGCGAGGAGACGCGGAATACGATGGCCTTCACCGACCGGTCCTCGATGGCGTCGTAGATAGCCTCGGCCGTAGCGTCGGAGTGGATCGAGGATCCGCCGCCGAAGCCGCCGCTTCCGCCCGTCCCGGTCATGATCGCGCCCTCACCGCCAACGATGGCGATGGCGTCGCGGCCGGAGCCCATGCGCTCGCCCTGGGACGAAGCGTAGTCGGAGAATTCGATGATGTCGGCGCCCTTGCCCGCGCGACGCCTGGCCTCGGCCTCGGCCTCCTCGACCTGACCGATCTTGTCGATCAGCTTCAGCTGCAGCGCCTGGGTTGCGGAATAGGGGCCGGCTTCGATCGTGGTCTTCAGCGCCGGCGCCTCGACCTTGCGGTCGACGGCGGCGTTGGCCAGGGCGGAGTCGTAGATCGACGTCATCCAGGCCGTCATCGCCTCGCGGTGGGGGCCGGTGTAGTCGGACTGGGTGAACTCGTTGACGGCGTTCTTGTACTCGTAGCGCTGCTCGAACTCGGCGCGGACGCCGTAGCGTTCAAAGGCGCGCCCCAGGAAGACGCTGTCGGCCGAAAAGCCCGTCGCCTGGAAGTTGGCGGTGTTCTGCATCCACAGCTCGGAGGCGGCGGCCCCGACCATATAGCTGGAGATCACCGTGCCGACGGGCATGAAGCCCTGGGAGTGGGCGATGACCGGCTTGCCCGAGGCGCGGAAGCGGCGGACGGCCTGACGGATCTCGTCGGCGGCGGCCGGGGCGAGGCCCGCTTCCGGCAAGCGGATCAGCAGAACTTTGACGTGGGTGTCCTTTTCCGCCTGGGCCAGGGTGTCGACAATGCCGACGACGGACAGGCCCGAGCCCCCGAAGGCGGCGAAGGGATTGGTCGAGACCTGGTCGGTGAGGCCTTCGCGCAGGTCCAGCTCGAGGACGGCGTTGGCGGGCGTGGCCGGCTCGCTCGACGAGGCCGCAGCCGCGATGATCAGCACGATCGGCAGAACGACGACGAACAGGATCAGGCCGGTGAATACACCAAGCACCGTCAGGAAGAATTGTTTCATGGGCGGGGGAGCGTCCGGTCCGGCGGCCAGGGTCGGCCTGGGCCTGAACATAGGGACCGCGGCGTTGCGGTCAAATGAACGTGGTGCAACGGGGGAATCCGTCAGAGCCGGTCATTTCGCAATCGCAGCATTGCGATTGATGGCGGGCCGGGAAATCCCTATATCAGCGACCTGCGAGCGGGGGCCTATGCCCCGCGTCATGACTGGACCGCACCTCCCATGCTGGTCACCCTGATGAAGGCCAAGCTGCACCGCGCGACGGTGACCCAGGCCGATCTCGACTACGAAGGCTCCATCGCCATTGACGGCGACCTGCTGGATGCCGCCGGCATCTTCCCGCACGAGCAGGTCGACGTGCTGAACATCACCAACGGCGCCCGCTTCACGACCTATGCGATCGAGGCCCCGCGCGGGTCCAGGGTCATCGGCGTCAACGGCGCCGCCGCGCGCCTGGTGCAGAAGAACGACAAGATCATCGTGGTGACCTACGGGCAGATGCCGGCCGAAGAAGCGCGCCAGTGGTCGCCGACCGTCGTGCTGCTGGACGAGGGCAATGTGGTGAAGGCGGCGGCTTAAAGCGCCGAAATTTCCCTCCCCGACCGGGGAGGGTCGTCGCGAAGCGACGGGGTGGGAACGGACGGCGATCCAGAGACAAATCGGGGGGCCTTGCCGCCCCCACCCGGTCTTCGCTGCGCTCCGACCACCCTCCCCCAGGTGGGAGGGATAAGCCTTTACGCGCGCACCGCGCCTCTGGCCGACGCCACCCCCAGCGCCTTGAGCGCCGATGCCGCGATATGCTCGGCGTCTAGCCCCGCCTCGGCGTACTGCGCCGCCGGACTGTCCTGGTCCTGGAAGACGTCGGGCAGGTGCAATGTCCGTATCTTGAGGCCCCCATCCAGGGCGCCCGCCCCGGCCAGATACTGAAGCACGAAGGCGCCGAAGCCGCCCATTGCGCCCTCCTCGACCGTGATCAGGGCCTCGTGCTCACGCGCCAGGCGGGTGATCAGGTCGTGGTCGAGGGGCTTGGCGAAGCGGGCGTCGGCGACGGTGGCCGAAATTCCGTGGGCGGCCAGCAGGTCGGCGGCCTTGAGCGATTCCTGCAGGCGTGTGCCGAAGGACAGGATGGCGACGGCCGTGCCCTCGCGGACGATCCGGCCGCGCCCGATCTCCAGCGGGGCGGATAGTTCGGGAATTTCCACGCCGACGCCGTCGCCGCGCGGATAGCGGAAGGCGGACGGGCGGTCGTCGATCTCGCAGGCTGTCGCGATCATGGCGGCGAGGTCGGCTTCGTCCGCCGCGGCCATCAGCACCATGCCCGGAAGCGCGCCCATATAGCCGATGTCGAAACTGCCCGCGTGGGTGCAGCCGTCGGCGCCGACCAGACCGGCGCGGTCCATGGCGAAGCGGACGGGCAGCTTCTGGATCGCCACGTCGTGGACGACCTGGTCGTAGCCGCGCTGAAGGAAGGTCGAATAGATGGCGCAGAACGGCTTCATCCCGTCGGCGGCGAGACCGGCGGCGAAGGTGACGGCGTGCTGTTCGGCGATGCCGACGTCATAGGTCCGGTCCGGGAAGGCCTGGCCGAACAGGTCGAGGCCGGTGCCGGAAGGCATGGCGGCGGTGATGGCGACGATGGAGGGATCGATCGTGGCCCGCTTGATCAGCTCGGCGCCGAACACCTTGGTGTAGCTGGGGGCGTTGGACACGGACTTGTTCTGCTTGCCCGAGACGACGTCGAACTTGACCACCGCATGCAGCTTGTCGGCGCTGCTTTCGGCCGGGGCGTAGCCCTTGCCCTTCTGCGTCACGACGTGGACCAGGACCGGGCGGTCGGTGATGGCGGCGGCGTTCTTCAGGATCGGAACGAGGTTGTCCATGTCGTGCCCGTCGACCGGGCCGATGTAGTAGAAGCCGAGCTCCTCGAAGAAGGTGCCGCCGACGATCATGCCGCGCGCGTATTCCTCGGCCTTGCGCGCCGCATTGCGGAACGGGCGTGGCATGTGTTCGGCGACCTTCTTGCCGAACTCGCGCAGGTTCCTGTAGGCACCGCCAGAAACCTGTTTGGCGAGATAGGCGCTCATCCCGCCGACCGGAGGGGCGATCGACATGTCGTTGTCGTTGAGGATGACGGTCAACTGGCCGGTCGTCTCGGCCGCGTTGTTCATCGCCTCGTAGGCCATGCCTGCAGACATGGAGCCGTCGCCGATGACGGCCATGACCTTGTTCTTCTCGCCCCTCTGGTCGCGGGCGGCGCAGAAGCCGAGGGCGGCGCTGATCGAGGTGGAGGCGTGGGCGGCGCCGAACGGGTCGTATTCGCTCTCGCTGCGCTTGGTAAAGCCGCTGAGGCCGCCGGGCTGGCGCAGGGTGCGGATACGGTCGCGGCGGCCGGTCAGGATCTTGTGCGGATAGCACTGGTGACCGACGTCCCAGATGAGGATGTCCTTCGGCGTCTCGAACACATGGTGCAGGGCGACGGTCAGCTCGACCACGCCGAGGCCGGCGCCGAGGTGACCGCCGGTCGTGGAGACCGCGTCGATCGTCTCGGCCCGCAGCTCGTCCGCCAGCTGACGCAACTGCGCAGCGTCGAAGCCGCGCATGTCGGCGGGGGTGTGGACCTTGTCGAGCAGGGGGGTGTCAGACATCAATAACTCTAACGCGCGTCAAGACCGACGGTTTAGCACGAAGTCCACGCTCGCCTTGAGATTTTCAGCGTCGGAACCGAACACGTCGAGGTGGCTGCGGGCCTGATCGGCGAGGTGCGCGACGCGATGTCGCGCCGCATCGACGCCCAGCAGGGTGACGAAATTGGTCTTGCCCTGGGCGGCGTCCTTGCCATTGGCGGCCTTGCCGAGGATGTCCTCGTCGCCGTCCACGTCCAGCAGGTCGTCGACGATCTGATACGCCAGGCCGATGTCGTGGGCGAAGCTGGTCAGGGCCTGGCACTGGTTGTCCCGCGCGCCGGCGATGATCAGCGGGATCTCGAAGGCGTAGGTGAACAGGGCGCCGGTCTTCAGCCGCTGCATCCGGGCGACGCCGCCCAGGTCGTCGCGGACCCCGAGCAGGTCGATCATCTGGCCGCCGGCCATGCCGCGCGCGCCGGAGGCCAGCGACAGCCGGGCCGCGAGGGCGCAGCGGATGGCGGCGTCCTCATGGGTGTCGGGGTGCAGGATGATGTCGAAGGCGGCGGTCTGGAGCGCGTCGCCAGCGAGAATGGCCGTCGCCTCGTCATAGGCGATGTGCAGCGTCGGCCGGCCGCGACGCATGTCGTCGTTGTCCATCGCCGGCAGGTCGTCGTGGACCAGCGAATAGGCGTGGACGCATTCCAGGGCGCAGGCGGCGCGCAGCACCGGACGCTCCTCGATGTCGAACAGCCGGGCCGCTTCCATAGCGAAATAGGGACGCAGCCGCTTGCCGGGCCCGAGCGCCGCATAGCGCATGGCCTCGGTGAGGCGGGACTCCGGCCCGTCGGCCCGGGGCAGAAGTTCGTCCAGCGCCACGGTGACAAGGTCGGCGACCTCGGCGACACGGTCGATGACCGACTGTTCCGGAGAGTTGGCGGCGTGGGGTTTCGCGAGAGGCGGCTGGGTCAAAACAGCCTCCCGCCTATCACCGCATCGCGATCGACGCCGGCCAGCACGACCTCGCCGTCCGCGTCGGGGAAGCCGAGCGTCAGGACCTCGGACATGAAGGGACCGATCTGGCGCGGCACGAAGTTCACCACCGCCGCCACCTTGCGGCCGGTCAACTGGTCCAGGGTGTAGTGGCGGGTAATCTGGGCCGATGAGCGCTTCACCCCGATGTCGGGGCCGAAGTCGATGGTCAGCCGGTAGGCGGGCTTCCTCGCCTCGGGGAACGGCTCGGCGCGGAGGACTTCGCCGATGCGGATATCGACCTTCATGAAGTCGTCGAAGGCGATGCGGTCGGCGACAGGACTGGCGGCGACGGCTGTGGTCATCAGCTGAACTCGGCCGGTTCGACGCCCTTGGCGGAGCCGTCCGCGCCGACGACGATCTTGTCGACCCGCAGCTGGGCAGCCTTCAGACGGGCCTCGCAATGCTGCTTCAGCTTCGCGCCCTGCTCGTAGAGGGTGATGGATTCCTCCAGCGGCGCCTGGCCGGACTCCAGGCGCGAGACGATGGTCTCCAGACGCGACAGGGCGTCTTCGAAGCTGAGATCGGCGGGAATGGAGGGCGCTGCGTCTGACATCGGAGCGACCCTAGAGGCGAGCCGCTTTCGCTTCAACGGGGAAGCTGGGGTCAGTCAACGATGAGAAGGCGACAGCCCGCCGATGTCGATGACCGGTGTGCCGCATCGCCGAAATCCGAGACGCGATAGGTCATGCCGGAGGTCAGCGTGAAGCGGCGTCCGTCCCGGAGTTCGGTGACCAGTTCCCCTTCCAGAACAGTGAGAACATGACCGCGGTCGCACCAGTGGTCGGCCAGGTAGTCGGCGCTGTATTCGACCATCCTCACGCGAAGGTCGCCGACGGATACGGTACGCCATAGCGCTTCGCCGGTGTCGCCCGGATGGCGGGTCGGCTCCACCTCCGCCCAGTCCGTCACGGTAAAGGACAGATCCGGAATTTTCACCCGGTGCGCTCGTAGCGACGCTGCGACCAATATTTGAAACCCTGGTTGTGAACCAGCTTCCAGCCGTCAGCCTTCAGTCGTCCGCCGACCATGTGGTTGAAATAGCCGTGGGCGAGGACCAGCACGTTCTCGCCGGCCTCGGAGCGGGCGATCAGCCGCTGCGCCGCTTGTTCGGCGCGCGCCTCAGCCTGGACACGGGTTTCCTGTCCATCGTGATGGTTGAAGGCGTGCCACCAGAAGCGGGCCACCGCGCCCCAGTATTTCGGCGGCAGCTTGAACCACGACGGGAAGCGCGGTGGCGGCAGGGGCGCCTCGATGAACATGACGTCCGAGGTGATCTCGCGGCCCGCCGAGATCGCGAGCGCGGTTTCCTGGGCGCGCTGGCGGGTCGAGGCGAAGATAACGCCTGCCCCGGCCGCTGTGGTCAGCAGTTCTGGCGGGGGGGTCTGGCCGGCCAGCAGGCCGCCGAGCTCATACTTCGCCCACCAGTCGCGGTACTGGTCGGACGTCAGCATGCACTTTCGCGACAGGGCCGGCTCGCCATGCCGGGCGAGGGTGATCGAGCCGGGGCGCGAGGGCTTCAGCATCTGGCCGGCATCTTGTTCGACACTGTCTGACGTCATGCTGCGGATGAAAGGGAAGACGGCCCAGGATAACCGGGTGCCGACATGGACCTTCCTTACGCCTCCCCCAGGGCCCGCACATGGGCGAGGGCCGATTGGCCCAGTCCTTCGAGGTCGTAACCGCCCTCCAGCGAAGAGACAACCTTGCCGCCGCAATGCCGCCGCGCGACCTCCAGCACCGCGCGGGTCGCCCAGGCGAAATCTTCAGCCTCAAGGCTCTGGTGGGCGAGGGGATCGCGCCGGTGGGCGTCGAAACCGGCGGAGATGATCACAAGATCTGGAGCGAAGGCGTCGAGCGCCGACATCAGTCCCCCGGCGAATGTAGCGCGCCATGATTCGCGGGCGGCGTGCGGCTCGACCGGCGCGTTGACGATATTGCCGACACCCGTCTCCGATGGCGCGCCGGTGCCTGGATACAGGGGCATCTGGTGGATGGAGGCCAGGAACAGGGTCGGGTCGGCCTCGAACGCCGCCTGGGTGCCGTTGCCGTGGTGGACGTCGAAATCGACGACCGCGACCCGGGCCATGCCGAGAGACTGAGCCACACGGGCGGCGACGGCGACGTTGGAGAAGAGGCAGAAGCCCATGGCCTGGTTCGGTTCGGCATGGTGGCCGGGCGGACGAACGGCGGCGAACGCGCGCAGGGTCTGGCCGGCGGCGATGGCCCGAACTGCGTCGATGGCGGCCCCGGCGGCGAGACGGGCGGCACGGACGCTGCCCGGCGACATGATGGTGTCGGCGTCGAGCTGGGCGCGGCCGGTCGCGGGCGAGGCCTCGATCATGCGGGCGACGTAGGCGGCGGGGTGGATCCGCTCGAGATCAGCGACGGCGGCCTCGGTGGCTTCACGGCGATCCAGCTTCAGGTCGGCGTCGTCCAAGGCGGCGAGGACGGCGGCCAGGCGCTCGGGCCGTTCGGGGTGACCCGCGCCGGGGGCGTGGGCGATCATGTCGGTGTGGGTGAACAGGGCGACGGACATGGGGGTGAGACTACAAGGCCCCTGAAGCAAAACAATCCGTGCATCCCCGCGAAGGCGGGGACCCAGGTTTCCGGCTCACTGCGGTGCGCGAGATCCGGTCACTAACTGGTCGGCTGCAGGCGCCCCCAAAAGCACTGGGTCCCCGCCTTCGCGGGGATGCACGGAAAAGAAGTTGAGGCATGACGGACCTTGGGCGAAACCCTCCCCATGACTGACGTGCTGATCCGCCCCCCGCGCCCCGAAGACGCCGCAGCGCTCGGCGCGCTGGGCCGCCAGACCTTCATCGACACCTTCGTGGCCGAGGACGGGTTCGCCATCCCCTACCCCGCCGACGACCTGGCGGCCTTCCTGGACGCCAGCTTCAGCGCCGAGGCCACCGCGAAGAAACTGGCCGAACCGGGCGCGGCCTGGTGGGTGGCGGAGCGGAACGGCGAGCTGCTGGCCTTCGCCAACACCGGTCCCAACACCCTGCCCCATCCGGAAGGGCGACCCAGCCATATGGAGCTGAGAAGGCTCTACGTCGGCAAACCGGCACAGGGGCTGGGTCTCGGGACCCAACTGCTCAAGCTGTCGCTGGACTGGATGGAGGCCAACACCACCGGGCCTCTGTGGATCGGTGTCTGGAACGGGAACCTGAAGGCCCAGAAGCTTTACGCGGCCTACGGATTCACGAAGGCGGGCGAGTACCAGTACCCCGTCGGCGCCTGGCGGGACGACGAGTTCATCTTGCGGCGCGGCTGACCTGGGTCCAGGGTTTCAGCCATGCTCCTCCCCTTCTTCACCGCCCTGCGTCAGGCGAAAGTCCCCGTCTCGACCAAGGAATGGCTCCATCTGATGGAGGCCATGGACAAGGACGTGGCCGGGGGTCGGGTCGAGGACTTCTATCACCTGTCGCGTGCCGTCCTGGTCAAGGACGAGAAACACTACGACCGGTTCGATCAGGTGTTCGGGACGGTGTTCAAGGGCATCGAGACGATCGGGGCGGGCGACGAGCCCACGCTGGACGTGCCCGAGGACTGGCTGAAGCTGCTGAATGAGAAGTTCCTGACCGACGAGGAGAAGGCCGAGATCGAGGCGCTGGGCGGCTTCGAGAAGCTGATGGAAACGCTGAAACAGCGGATGGAGGAGCAGGAGAAGCGCCACGAAGGCGGGAACAAGTGGATCGGCACCGGCGGGACCAGCCCGTTCGGCCACGGCGGCTACAACCCCGAGGGCGTGCGCATCGGCGGTCCAGCCAAACAGGGTCGCGCGGTCAAGGTCTGGGAGAAGCGCGAATACAGGAACCTGGACGACACGGTCGAACTGGGGACGCGCAACATCAAGGTCGCCCTGCGTCGCCTGCGCCGGTTCGCACGCGAAGGCGCGGCCGAGGAACTGGACATCGACGGCACCATCGACGGCACCGCGCGCCAGGGCTGGCTCGACATCCGCATGCGGCCGGAGCGGCGGAACACCATCAAGGTGCTGCTGTTCCTCGACGTCGGCGGGTCGATGGATGGGCATATCAAGCTGTGCGAAGAGCTGTTTTCCGCCGCCAAGACCGAGTTCAAGAACCTGGAGTTCTTCTACTTCCACAACTGCCTCTACGAGGGTGTGTGGAAGGACAACCGGCGGCGCCACGGCGAGAAAATCCCGACCTGGGACCTGCTGAACAAATATCCCGGCGACTGGCGGGCGATCTTCGTCGGCGACGCGACCATGAGCCCCTATGAGGTCACCATGCCCGGCGGCTCGGTCGAGCACTGGAACGAGGAGGCCGGAGCGGTCTGGATGCGGCGCGCGCGGCTGCAATGGGACAAGTCGGTGTGGCTGAACCCCGTGGCCGAGCGGTTCTGGAGCTATACGGCGTCGGTGAAGCTGCTCAGCGAGGTCATGGACGAGCGGATGTATCCGCTGACGCTTGACGGTCTGGACCGGGCCATGCGGGCGCTGACCCGCTAGCACGGGTTCGCTGACACGCAGGCGTGAGGTGTCCAAACCCACGTTTCATGCGAACCTGGCGGCTGTTCAGGAGAGCCTAGGATGCTGACCGTTTTCGCCATGACCCTGGTCATGCAACAGGCCGGAGGCGCCTTGGGCTGGCAGGCGCCCGCACCGGCCCTCGATCCCGCACCCGAACCTGCCATCGTCTCGACAAGCGTGCCCGCCTGGGCGCTGGCCGATCCGTTCGCCTGGGAACGGTCGCAGTGCAGTCCGCTGGTGAGCCGCGAACCGCTGGACATCTGTCAGGCGCGGGTCCGAACCGAGCTGTCAGCGGCGCTGGGCGACCGGTTGCCGGCGGGATTGAGGCCTGCGGGCGAACCCGTGCCATGCCTGGCCACGCCGGGCGACGACGGCGCCTATCCGGTCCAGTGCGGTACGCCTGAGCGACAGGCGGCGGCGACCGCGACGCCCCCCGTGCCGGACTGCCGTCCCCGTCCGCAGCGTCAGGGCGGATCGGTGGCCTTCATCACCGATTGCCGGGCGGAGAACGCGGGCGACCGTGGATTGTCGTTCCGGCTGTTCGGCAAGGACTGAGCCCGGACAGTAAAAGGCCGCCCCGAGGGACGGCCTTTCATGTCTTCGATCGTGACAGCGGTCAGTGCTTTTCGTTGATGGCGTCCTTGATGCCGCCGATGGTGTTCTGGATCTTGCCTTCGACCTGTTCGGCCTTGCCTTCGGCTTTCAGCTTCTCGTCGCCGGTCACGTTGCCGACGCCTTCCTTGATATTGCCGCCGATGTTCTTGGCGGCGCCTTCGATGCGATCGTGATCGGCCATGGGGGGACTCCTGGTATTGGCGTCGCCCCGGCGGCGGCGCTTCACCTTGGGGAGCGGACAAAGGCCCTCGCCGTTCCGTATGGCGACGCTTAGGCCTTGCGCCTCAACCACCGGGCCACGGCCCAGGCGTGGGCGTCGTGCCGCAGTTCGGCCAGCGCCGTGCGCGGATGCAGCCAGACCAGTTCGTGGTCGTCCTCGACCTTCCTCGATGAATCGAGTGCGACCATCCCGGCGACCCAGAAGCCGCCGACGTTGTTGATCGCCTCGCCGTCGGACTTGCGGAAAAACTGCCCCGCCTCGGCGATGCGTTCGATCGGGCGGACGCTCATGCCGGTCTCTTCGATGTATTCGCGGACCAGGGCCTGTTCCTCGGTCTCGTCGCCGTCCACCGCGCCGCCGGGCAGGTCGTAGTAGGGGGTGTCGCGAGTGACCCGGACGCAGGCGATCTTCTCGTCATGAAAGACCAGGCCGAAGGTCGCGGGGCGGAACAGATAGTCGACGCCGTCATCGGCGCGGCCGAACTGGAGGGAAGGCTTCACAGGTCGAAGGCCAGACGGGCGCGGACGCCATTGTGGGCGCCGTCGAACTCCACGGCGGAACGCAGGCCCGAGGCCATGGCGGTGATGATCTTGCCGCCGAGGCCAGTGCCCTTGGGCTTGCCGTCGCCCAGGCCCGGGCCGTCGTCCTCGACCGTCAGGATGGCGCGGCCCGAAGGGGCGGGCGCCAGGCGGACACGGATCTCGCCCGCCTCGCCGGCCGCATAGGCGTATTTCACTGCGTTGGTGACCAGTTCGGTGACGATGACGCCCAGCGACACGGCCTGGTCGGTGGAGACGCGCATGGGCTCCGCCTGAAGGGTAATGTTCGGCGAGGCGGCGTCGGATCCCAGCGACTTGGTCAGCTCGCCGACCAGACCGTCGAGATAGGCCTGCATGTCCACCGTCTCCATGTCGCCCGAGGTGTAAAGGCGGCGGTGCACATGGGCGACGGCCTCGATGCGAGCCTGGGCTTCGCGGAGCGCATCGCGGGCGCCCTCGTCGGCCATGTGACGCAGTTGCAGCGACATGAAGGTCGAGACGAGCTGGAGCGAATTGCCGACGCGGTGATTGACCTCGCGCAGCATGGCCTCGGCGCGGTCCCGGGCGATGCGGACCTGTTCCTGGGCCTCCTCGTTCTCGCGTTCGAGGCGGCGACGCAGCAGGGCGTCTTCGAGCGCCGAGCGCAGCAGGGCGGTAAAGTCCTCTGACACGTCCTTGATCACATAGTCCGCAGCCCCGGCGCGCAGCGCGGCGACGGCGATCCGGCCCTCCTGGGCCCCCGTGACATAGACGACGGGCGGCGGCGCGGGGCGATGCAGGATGTCGGGCAGGACGTCGAGCCCGTCGCGGCCGGGCATGTAATGGTCGAGCGCGCAGATATCGAAATCGTCGGCGTCCAGCGCCGCTACGCCCGCGTCTCCATCGGCGGCGAGGGTGACCTCATAGCCGTGACGGCCGAGTTCCTTCTGAACGAGCCGCGACAGGCCGCGGTCGTCGTCGATATAGAGGAGCCGGATGGGCGGCTTTTCGGAGGTCATTCGATGTCGGGCGCCTGCATGACGGACAGGAACAGACCCAGTTGGCGGATGGCGCCGGCGAAGCTCTCATAGTCCACCGGCTTGGTGATGTAGACGTTGCAGCCCAGATCGTAGCAGCGCTGGATCTCGACCTTGTCGTCGGTGGTCGTCAGCACCACAACGGGGACGCGTTTCAGCCGCTCGTCTTTTTTGACCTCGGCCAGGATGTCGGTGCCCTGCATGTCCGGCAGGTTCAGGTCCAGCAGGATCAACATCGGGCCGTTGGCGCGGACGTCCTCGCTGAACAGATAGTCCAGCGCCGGCTGGCCGTGGTCGAAATGAACGATCTCGTTGGAGATGTTGGCCCGGCGAATATTCTTCTCGATCAGCTTGGCGTGGCCATGGTCGTCCTCGACCATGACGATCTTTACGGGGTTGCTCACTGGGTGTCTCCGGCCTCGTCGAGGATCAGGCGTTTGGGGAATTTCAGACGGAATGTCGAGCCTTCGCCGAGGGCGGACTCGACGTCGATGGAGCCGCCCAGACGGCGAACGCTGTTCCGCACGAAGGCCAGCCCCAGCCCCTCGCCCGGACGGTCCTGGCGGCCGGAACGGCGGAACAGTTCGAAGATGCGTTCGTGGTCCTTGGGCGCAATGCCGCGACCGTGGTCGGCGATTGCGATCTCGACCCACCCGCCAGCCAGGTCGCGGCCGCTGACCTCGATACGGTTGGAGCGGGAAGCGTGCGAGTATTTGACGGCATTCTCGATCAGGTTGCCGACGATCTGCTCGATCGCCAGACGGTCGCTTTCGAAGGTGACCGTTTCGCCGATCACAACCTCGGTCCCGGTCTCTTCCAACTGATGGCGCATGCTGTCGGCGGCGGCCCTGGCCATGTCGCCGACGTCGAGCGTTTCCGGGGTGAGCCCGCGCCGGCCCTCGCGTGACAGCTTGAGGATGGCGTTGATCAACCGGTCCATCTTCTCGGTGGAAGCGCGGATGAAGCCGATCGCCTCAGGCATGTCCTCCCGCGCGGCGATGATGGCGTCCCTCTCGATCAGATCCGGCGCGACGGTCTCGACCTTGGTGAGCTGCAGATCGATGGTCCGGCCCGCCTGCGCCAGCTCGGCGGTGTAGCCCATGACGTTGACCAGCGGCGAACGCAGATCATGGCTGACAATATAGGCGAAGCGCTGCACCTCTTCGTTGGCGCGGGTCAGGGCGGCGGTTCGGGCCCTGATCGTATCCTCCAGTCCGGCGTTGACGCGATCGAGATCGGCTCGCGCGCTCGTCAGGTCCATCAGGTATCGACGAATCAGCATGGCGACGATGCCGCCGAGGACAAGGATCAGGACGGCGGCAAGGGCATTGACGATGATGGTGAAGGCGGCAGACCCCTCGGACCTCGCCTGCTGGGCGGACAGCCGGGCGCCGAGCTGAGAATCGAGGGTGGAGATTTCGGCATCCATCTGTTCCATCAAGGCCTTGCCTCGACCGGAGCGGACCCGATCCAGCGCCTGGGCGGTCTGCCCGAGCCGCGACAGGTCGGTGATGCCGGACATCTCCAGGAATTTGTCGCGCGACAGCCGCGTCAGGGACTCCACCGAAGCCTGACCGACCTCGTCGTCGCCGGCGAGCTCGGTCAGCCGGTCGAGCAGCCGCGGCGCGGCCTCGGCGCTCTGGTCGTAGGTCAGCAGAAAGCTCGTCTGGCCGGTAAGCAGATAACCGCGCTGGGCTGTCTCGGCGTCCTTGATGTTCAGCAGGACGGTCCGTGCCGCGCGACGCAGCTGCCACGTCGCGTCGACCTGCTCGTTGAAGGCCGCGGTGCGCTGGATCAGGACAAAGGTCGAGAGATTGACCAGCAGCAGCAGGGCGATCGCGGCCGCCAGCAGCAGAAAGATCGATCGGCCGAGCGTTCCCTCGCGCAGGAACCGGCCGAACTGCGAGAGTGTTTTGGGAAAGATCGACGACATGCAGCGCAAGCTTTAGCGGCGCACATTCGCGTGTCCAGTGAAGTCATTCGCGGCGCAAGCTGTGCAGGGCCAAAGTGTTCCGTTAACAAGCTTTGCCGTTTCGGGAGTGGATTGAATGTTCTGGTGGTGGTGGATCGCACCGACGGCCCTGGCCATCATCGGCGTCCTGATTCTGTTCGTCGGACTGGTCTCGCTGTTCAAAGGCAAGTTCTTCGGCGGGTTGTTCGGTACGGCCGGGGGCGCAGCTTTGCTGGCGGCGGCACTGGCGGGCGGCCTGCTGGGCCAGAACGTCCAGACCTATTCGCGCCTGACCTATGAGCGGCCGGTCGCGAGTTTGTCGATCCGGCAGTTGGCGTCACAGTATTTCGAGGTCGTCGTGACCCAGCCCGCCCAGGGCGAGTCGCCCGCCCGCACTGCCGTCTATCCGGTCAACGGCGACGAATGGCGGATGGAGGCCCAGGTCCTGAAGTGGAAGCCGTGGGCCAATGTGGTCGGTCTTGATTCCCAGTACCGGCTCGACCGTCTCTCGGGCCGCTATCAGACCATCGAGCAGGAACGCACCGGCGCCCGCAGCGTCCACGCCCTGTCGGGGGGCGACGTGAAGACCGGGCCGCTGGCCTATGTGCCGTGGACCCTCAGCGTCTGGGACGTGGCGCGGAAATACCGTCGCTATGTCGACGCGGTGGACACCCTCTATGGTTCCGCAGCCTACATGCCGATGGCGAACGGGGCGACCTATGAGGTTTGGATCACCCAGTCCGGCCTGATCGCCCGGCCGACCAACGATGCGGCGCGCGAGGCGTCGGCGGGCGGGTTCGTGCGGGTGAACTAGACCGACCGACTTCTCCTCCCTGTCGCGTAGCGACGGGGAGGAGAAGCTGTCACACGCTTCCCAACGTCCTCAACCTTGCCTTGGGGTGCACCTCGTTCTGGCTCATCACCACGGTCTGACCGCGGAAGCGTTCGATAATGGAGCGGACGTAGGGGCGGATCTGGGGGCCGGTCAGCAGGACCGCGCTCTCGCCCGACATGGCGGCGCGTTCGAAGACGTCACGGACAGCGCGGATAAAGTCCTGGAGCCGCGAGGGTGCCATGGCCAGCTGCTTGTCCTCGCCCTGGCCGACAAGGGCCTCGGCGAAGGCGGCCTCCCAATCAGGGGACAGGGTGATGATCGGCAGGGCGCCGTCGTCGCCCTTGTTCTGCCAGCACAGCTGACGGGCCAGGCGGGTGCGGACGTGTTCAACCAGGGTGGTGATCGACGACGAGTGCGGCGCGGCCTCGGCCAGGCCTTCCAGGATGGCGCCGAGGTCGCGGATCGAGACCTTCTCGCGCAGCAGGGTCTGGAGCACGCGCTGCAGGGTGGTGACGGTGACAACGGAGGGCACGAGTTCTTCGACCAGCTTCTTCTCCTCCGGCCCCAGTTCCTTGAGCAGCTTCTGCACCTCGGCATAGGTCAGCAGGTCCGCCATATTCTCCTTCAGGATCTCGGTCAGATGGGTCGTCAGCACCGTCGAGGGATCGACGATGGTGTAGCCGCGGAAGGTGGCCTCCTCGCGCAGGCTCTCATCGATCCAGGTGGCGGGCAGGCCGAAGGCGGGTTCCTTGGTGTGCTCGCCCGGCAGTTCGACCTGGCGGCCGGCCGGGTCCATCGCCATCAGCGAGCCCAGACGGACCTCGCCGGCGCCGGCCTCCATCTCCTTGATGCGGATGGCGTAGCCCTGGGTCGGCAGGCGCATATTGTCGAGGATCCGCACGGACGGCATGACGAAGCCATACTCCTGGGCCAGGGCGCGACGCAGGGCGCGGACCTGGTCGGTCAGGCGGCGGCCCTCCAGGTCGTTGATCAGGGTCAGCAGCGAATAGCCCAGCTCGATCTTGACCTCGTCGATGGTCAGGGCCGTGCCGATAGGCTCTTCCGCATCGTCCCTGGGCTTGCCGGCGCTGGCGGCGGCCGCGAGTTCGGCCTCGGTGGGCTGGGGCTTCAGTTTCGCCCGGCCGTGATGCCAGGCCATGAAACCGGCCCCGGCGGCCAGGGCGGCGAAGGGTATGATCGGCATGCCGGGGATCAGGGCCAGCAGGGCAGACGCCGCGGCGACCATGCCGAGGCTGACCGGGTTGGTGGCCAGCTGGGCCACCAGAGCCTTGTCGGCCGAGCCCTCAACCCCCGCCTTGGACACCAGAAAGCCCGCCGCGATGGAGATGATGATGGCGGGTACCTGGGTCACCAGTCCATCGCCGATGGTCAGCTGGGTATAGGTGTTGGCGGCCTCACCGATGGGCAGACCGTGCTGGATCACACCGATCAGGATACCACCGATCAGATTGATGAAGACGATGATCAGGCCTGCGACCGCGTCGCCACGCACGAATTTGGACGCACCGTCCATGGCCCCGAAGAAGGTCGATTCCTGCTCCAGTTCCTTGCGCCGCAGCTTGGCCTGTTCCTCGGTGATCAGGCCCGAGGACAGGTCGGCGTCGATGGCCATCTGCTTGCCCGGCATGGAGTCCAGGGTGAAGCGGGCGCTGACCTCGGCGATCCGGGTCGAACCCTTGGTGATGACCACGAAATTCACCACCAGGATGATGGCGAAGATGATGATGCCGATGATGAAACTGCCGCCCATCATCAACTCACCGAAGGCGGCGATAACCTGACCGGCGGCGTCATGACCCTCATGGCCATGGGTCAGGACCAGACGCGTGGACGCCAGGTTGAGACCGAGGCGGAACAGGGTCGAGATCAGCAGCACCGTGGGGAAGATGGCGAAGTCCAGCGGGCGCTTCATCATCAGCGCCGTCATCAGGATCAGCACGGACGAGACCAGGCTGATGGCCAGCAGCAGGTCCAGCAGGAATTTGGGGACCGGCAGGATCAGCAGCAGGATGACGCAGATCACGCCGACCGCCATGCCGACCTCGCCGCGCAGCAGCCAGCCCCGGATGTCGCTGCCGGTCGGACGGGCCATGCCGTCCTTCATCATCACGGGTGTGTCGGTCATGCGCGGCCGAGCGTGGCCAGGGCCCGACGGGTCGCCTCGGCGATGACGGCCTCGTTCCCGGGCGCGTCAGAGGCGGCGTGGTAGTAGGCAGCGATGATGATCGGCGCGCCCGAGGGCGGATACAGGATGCCGATGTCGTTGGTCGGGCCGTAACCACCGGTGCCGGTCTTGTGGGCCACACGCCAGCCGACCGGAACGCCGGCCTTGATGCGGTCGACGCCCGTCGGCGACGAAAACATCCAGCCCAGCAGCATCGCTTTCGAGTCCTGCGACAGGGGCGAGGCCGGGTCGATGAACAGGCGGTGGATGTTCGCGGCCGACTGGAACGGGGTGATGGTGTCCTTGTCGCCGTCGAGGCGGTTCATCTCGGGCTCGAACCGGTCCGCGCGCGTCGAGGCGTCGCCGATGCCGCGATAGAAGGCCTGCATGGGCGCGATGCCGCCCAGCGCCTTCAGCAGCAGGTTGGCGGCGGGGTTGTCGGAGACCTCGACCGTCCCCTTCATCAGCTGTTCGACGGTCAGGCTCGAGCCAACGGCGGGCTCGGTCACCGGGGCGTGGTTGATCATGTCGGCGCGCGTGATCGGCATGAGGCGGTCGAGCTGTTCCTCACCGGCCTGGACGCGCAGCAGGGTCGCGGCGGCGAGGTACATCTTGAAGGTCGAGCAATAGACGAACCGCTCGTCGCCCCGCGCCGTTAACTGGCGGCCCGTGCCGAGGTCATGGGCGAACAGACCGAAGCGACCACCGTGCGCCTGTTCCAGACCGGACAGGTCGAGCGTTTCCGGCGCGGGCTGGACAGCGGCCACTGATGGCGTGCGTGAGCATGCAGCGATCGCGAGCGAACCGGCTCCGACGAGAACAGCACGACGATCAAATCCTCCCCCGTCGGGGGAGGTGGCGCGGCGCGGCTGCGCGACGTGACGGAGGGGGTCCGACGCGAACGCCGGCGTCTGAGGCTGGCCCCCTCCACCGCTTCGCGGTCCCCCTCCCCCGATGTGGGAGGATTCGTCAGCGCGATCAGTCACGCCGCGTTCGCGCCGTAGGCGCTCGTGGCGATGCCCGTCTGGGGCGCCATGATCTGCGTCCCCTCGTCCGAATACTCATTCAGCTTGTTGCGCAGGGTGCGGATCGAGATGCCCAGGATATTGGCCGCGTGCGTCCGGTTGCCCAGGCAGTGGGTCAGGGTGTCCAGGATCAGGGTCTTTTCCATCTGGGCGACCGTCTGGCCGACATAGGCGCGGGAAACGGCGTCGGCGGTCTGGGCGGCGCGGGCGGCGGGACCGGCGTCGGAACCGGCGATCGCGCCCGTCAGCGGCTGACCGTCCGGCAGGCGTATGGCCTCGGCGTCGATCTCGGCGCCGACGGCCAGCAGGACCGCCCGGTGCATGGCGTTCTCAAGCTCCCGCACGTTGCCGGGCCAGCGGTGGGCGGCGAGCGCCCGGCGAGCATCCTGCGACAGCGGCCGGGCCGGCACGCCGTTGGCGGCAGCGTATTTCTTGACGAAGTGATCGGCCAGCACGGCCACGTCGCCGGGACGTTCGCGCAGAGACGGAAGACGCAGGTTCACGACGTTGAGGCGATACAGCAGGTCTTCGCGGAACGTGCCCTCCGCCACGGCCTTGGCCAGGTCGCGGTTGGAGGTGGCGATGATGCGAATGTTGACGGGCACGGGCCTGGTGCCGCCTACGCGGTCGATGACTCGCTCCTGGATCGCGCGCAGCAGCTTGGCCTGAAGCCGGGCGTCCATCTCCGAGATTTCGTCCAGCAGCAGCGTACCGCCGTCGGCCTCCTCGAACTTGCCGATCCGGCGGGCGACGGCGCCCGTGAAGGCGCCCTTCTCGTGCCCGAACAGTTCGGATTCCAGCAGGTTGTCGGGGATGGCGGCGCAGTTGACGCTGATGAAGGCCCGCTCGGCGCGCTTGGATTGCTGGTGCAGATAGCGCGCCATCACTTCCTTGCCGACGCCGCTTTCGCCGGTGATCAGGATAGAGGCTTCCGAGCGCGCGACCTGGTCGGCCAGTTTGATCACGGCCTGCATAGACGGATCGGCCGAGATCAGCGGGCGCTCGTCGTCGGCGACCGCGGCCAGGACGGCGGCGATCAGGTCGGCGTCAGGCGGAAGCGGAATGAACTCCTTGGCTCCGGCGCGAATGGCGGCGGCGGCTTTTTCGGCATCGTTGTCGACGCCGCAGGCCACGACCGGCACGAAGATCCGCTCAGCGTCGTTGGCGGCGATCAGGGCCCCGATGTCGAGATTATAGTCGACCATCAGCAGGTCGGCCCCCTGCCCGCGCCGGAGCTGTTCCGTCGCCTGATCCGTGCGTTCGACGTGGCTGACCTTGGCGCCGTGCGCCATGGCCATCTTCACCGCCGCCGCGAGCTGGCCCGAAAGCCGACCGACCACCAGAAGCCGCATGGGTCTTCTCCCTTAATCCGTACTGGAACCGGCGCGCCTAGGCGGCCGAATCCTCTGTCTTGATGATTTCCGTCATGGTCACGCCCAGGCGATCCTCGACGACGACGACCTCCCCGCGAGCGACCAGGCGGTTGTTGACGAAGATGTCGATGGCCTCGCCGACCTTGCGGTCCAGCTCGAGCACCGACCCGCGATTGAGCTTCAGCAGTTGGGCCACCGTCATGTGGGCCTTGCCCAGGACGGCGGAGATATTGACCGGCACGTCGAAGACGGTCGACAGGTCGGCAGCGGACTTGTCCCCGGCCTCGTCCATCATGGCGAGGGATGTGGACTCGGGAAACTCTTCCAGGGCGAGATCGTCGGCGGCCATCAGAGGTCACTTCCGTTGATGAGGGGTTCGGCATGCCCGGCCTCGGCGGCGAGGGCGGAGGTCAGGGCGGCGGCGATCCGGTCGGCGGCGGCGGCGGGATCGAAGTCGGCCCGGCCGTCGGCCCATTCCAGCTGGAAGGCCGCGAGCGGCAGGGACAGGTCTTCGCGGAAGGCGACTACGCCGGTGAAGCCGGCATCGATACAGATCGCCTGGATCTTCTCCTGGACCCCGGGCTCCAGGCCTGAGGCGCGGACCACGAGACGGGGCGAGCTGTCGATCTCCTGGCCCAGGCTTTCCAGCGCCGATTGCAGCGGGCCGATCGGCAGCCGCTCCAGGGCGGCGGCGGCGATGACGCGGGCGGCGGCGAGCGCGAGACCGGCCGATTGCTCGCGATGGGTCTGGGCGACATGGGTCAGGGCCGGAATGGCCTGGCCCATGGCCTGACCGATGGCGGCGACGCCCATGGCCTCGATGCTTGCGGCCTCGGCCAGGGCCGCCTCGCGGGCCTCGAACCGGGCCTGGGCGACCAGGGCCTCGACCTCGGACGGCATATAGGCGCGTTTGGTCGGACGGAACTCGGAGGCGTGCACGACCGAGCCGGCGCCGTCGAACTCGGTGTCGAAGGCGAAGGGGCGGCTGGTGATGGGAGCGTGATCGGTCATGTCAGTAGATCAACTCGTCGTCGCCGGCCGCACCGGCCAGCATGATCTCGCCGCGCGCCGCCAGATCCTTGGCGACCTGGACCATGGCCATCTGCGCGGTGTCGACATCCTTCAGGCGGACGGGCCCCATGGATTCCATGTCCTCGCGCATGATCTTGGACGCCCGCTCGGACATGTTGGTGAAGAACATCTCGCGCAGGCTTTCCGAGGCGCCCTTCAGGGCCAGGCCCAGGGAATCCTTCTCGACCGACCGCAGCAGGGTCTGGACGCCGCCGGGGTCCAGCTTGCTCAGATCCTCGAAGACGAACATCAGGGCGCGGATGCGTTCGGCGGACTCGCGATTGCGCTCTTCCAGGGCGCCGATGAACCGGGCCTCGGTCTGGCGGTCGAACGAGTTGAAGATGTCGGCCATCGCCTCGTGGCTGTCGCGCTTGGAAGTGCGGGCCAGGTTCGACATGAACTCGATGCGCAGCGTCTGTTCGATCTTGTCGAGGATCTCGCGCTGGACCGGCTCCATGCGCAGCATCCGCTGAACGCATTCGAGGGCGAAGTCCTCGGGCAGGGACGTCAGCACGCGGGCGGCGTGATCGGGCTTTACCTTGGACAGGATGACCGCGACCGTCTGGGGGTATTCGTTCTTCAGATAGTTGGCGAGGACAGCCTCATTCACATTGCCGAGCTTGTCCCACATGGTCCGGCCAGCGGGACCGCGGATTTCCTCCATCAGGCCATCGACCCGGTCGGAGGGCATGAAGGAGGCCAGCAGCCTCTGGGTCTGTTCGAAACTGCCCATGACTGCGCCGGAGCCGCTCATGCCGGACACGAACTCAACCAGCAATTCCTCCACGACGTGGGCCGCCACTGTGCCCAGGCCTGCCATGGCCTGGGAGATCTCCTTGACCTCTTCGTCGTCCAGACTCTGCCACAGCCGGGTGTGGTCCTCGCCGAGTGCAAGCAGAACCACGGCGGCCTTTTCCGGCCCCGAGAGCTTCTTTGAATCGTCGACCGAGGCCTTTTTGCTCGCCATGCCCGCCGCCATCAGCCTTCGTGAACCCAGCCACGCAGGATGGTGGCCGATTCATCGGGATGCTTCTCGACGAACTCCGCGACCTTCTTGACGGACGACGCCTTCACCTGACCCTCGATACGGGCGATGTCGAGCCGCTGGTCCATCTCGGACGGACCGGTCAGCTGGCCCGCGCCGCCGACGACGCTGGTTTGCAAAGAGGTGACGCCGATCTGGCCGCCGCCCGCGCCGGCCAGGGCGGGCATGCCGCCGGGCCCGGTCGCCGACTTCAGCAGCGGTCGCAGGACGAAGAAGATCAGCAGCAGGCCTGTGATCAGCAGAACGAGCAGCTCGACGCCGCGCATGATGTCGTTCTTGGTGAAGTTGAACAGCGGCGAGCCGCCATCGGTGCCCCCGGCCGACACCAGGGCGTCACGGTTGAAGCGCACGTTGGTGACACGCACCTGGTCGCCGCGCGTCTGGTCGAAACCCATGGCCGCCTTCACCAGATCCTCGATCTGGGTGATTTCTTCCGGCGTGCGGGCGGTGTAGGTCGGCTCGCCGCCGGCCTCGGCGGGCGGAGTCAGCTTGCCGTCCACGGCCACGGCCACCGACAGCTTGCGCACCTCGCCCGGCTCCTTGGTCGTGGTCGTGGTCGTGTTGGAGATTTCGTAGTTGGTAGTCTCGCCCGTGACGCTCTCGGTCGAGCCCGCCGGGGTGACCGCCGGGGCCGCGCCGCCGGGGATGTTGTTCGTCGCCGTGGCCCCGCCATCAGCCGTTCCCTCACTGTCCTGGGACTGGGAGCCGTTGGACGAGGTCGAGCGGACGACCTGGCCGTCGGGATCGTATTTCTGCTCCTGGGTGGTGGAGCGGCTCATGTCGATGTCGGCGGTGACCTGAACGCGCGCGGCGCCCGGACCGACCACGCCCTCGACCAGATCCTTGATGCGGGCCTGAAGCTGGGCCTCGGTGTTGGTCTTGGCGGCCTCGGCGGTAGCGGACGAGAAGCCCTCCTCGTCGTCGGCTGCAGCGAGGGTCTGGTTGGTCTCATCGACCACGGTGACCTTGCCGGGCTTCAGGTTCGGCACGGACGAGGCGACGACATTGCGGATGGCGCGGACCTGGTCGGCGCTCAGGGCGCGACCGCCCAGGCCGACGACGACGGCGGCGGTGGGCTCGGCGGCGTCCTGGGCGAACAGTTCGCGGCGCGGCAAGGCGATCTGCACGCGGGCCGAAGAGATGCCGCGCATGGACATGATGGTGCGGGACAGTTCGCCCTGCAGGGCGCGCTGTTCCGAAATCTGCTGCTGGAACTCGGTTTGGCCCAGCACCGACTGGTTGTCGAACAGCTCGTAGCCGACCGAGCCTGAGCTCACGAGCCCCTTGCCGGCCAGCATCAGACGGGCCGTGCCGACGTCGTCGCGATTGACCATGATGGTCGAGCCGTCGCCACGGGTGGAATATTTGATGCCCGCCTGCTCCAGCGAGGACGTGATCTCGCCGGCCTCGCGCAGGTCGAGGTTGGAATACAGCAAGGCGTCCGGCGCCTGGCCGACGCGCAGCATCAAGGCCACCAGGACGGCGGCGACGCCGGCCCCGACGCCGAGGACCATGGCGAGCCGCCCGATCCCAAATCTCTGCAACGCCGCCGTGAAGCCGCCCACGCGTCCCCGCCCAAATACTGTCACGGGGGAGCCGACTGCCCTCGCTAGGCAGAAACTGCCGCCCGCGTGGTTAACGGCGGTTTAAGTGTCGGGGTTAGCTCGCCGATTTTCGGGGTTAACGTCGAAGTTCGTCCAGCACCGGGCCGGCGCCGGACGGCAAGGCCGCGTCCGGATCGCGCAGCAGGGCCTCGACATCGCGGAACATGACCTCGGCCTGCCAGTCTCGGTTCAGCAGGTGCCAGCCGTCCCGATACCAGCCGGTGCGCAGGTTGGGCGGCTCGCCGGCTCGGATCAGGGCGCGGCGCATGGGGCCCTGTTCGATAATCTGGTCCCTGGCGCCGTACAGCAGCAGCGTCGGCGCCCTCACCTGCCCCAGCTTGAGGGTCGCGCTCTCCATCAGATCAACGAGGCCGGACAGGGCGTCGAACCGCGTCGAGCGGATGAAGCCCGGATCGTTCCCGTTGGCGACGAGTTCGATCAGGTTGTCGGTGGCCCGGATGCGCCGGACCGCCCAATCCGGCGGCGTAATCGAGCGAGACCCCATCAGCCGCGAGGCGGCCCACAGGCTGGCGCGGTTGGGCAGACTCTGGCTCGACCAGCCCCAGACAGCGGGGGCCAGCAGGATCAACTGGTCGGCGACAGGCGGCCGATCCGAAGCGAAGGCCGAGATGGCGACAGCCCCGCCCATGCTCTCTCCCGCCACGGCGATGCGGGCGTTCGGATGGCGGGCGCGGACCAGGGCGACGACCGTACGCAGATCCTCCGCCATCCGCGCCTCGCCCGCCCAGACGCCCCGACCGGGGGACGCGCCGAAGCCCCGCTGGTCATAGGCGTAGGTGGCGATGCCGCGCTCCGCCCACCACGGACCCGCGAGTCGGAAGGCGGCAGCATGGTCGTTCATGCCGTGCAGGCCGATAATGATCGCCTCCGGCTCCTCAGGTCCCCAGCGCAGGTAGGGCAGCCTCGCCCCGTCATCGACAACGAAGGCGCCCGGCTCGATGCGGGGACCGGCGAAACCCGCGGGCGGCGTCAACGGCGGCTGGACATGGGGCATGGCGCAGGCGGCGAGGCCTAGCAGCATCATGGACAGGGCCAGCGCGCGGATCATGCGGACAGGATGCCCCGGACCCTTTGGCGAAGATACGGCACGACCTCGGCCTCGAACCACGGATTGCGCCTGAGCCAGGCGGTGTTCCGCCACGACGGATGGGGCATGGGCAGGATGTCAGGGGCGTACTCCCGCCAGGCGCGGACGGTGTCGGTCATATTGGCTTTGGCCCGCTCGCCCAGCGCCCAGACCTGGGCATGGCCGCCAACCAGCAGGGTCAGCTCCATCCGGGGGAGCGCCTCCAGCAACCGGGGCCGCCACAGGGCCGCGCACCGCTTCGGTGGCGGATAGTCCCCGCCCTTCGGAGCCGTGCCGGGATAGCAGAAGGCCTGGGGCGCCACCCCGATGCGGCGATCGACGTAGAAGGTCTCGTAGTCGACGCCCATCCAGTCGCGCAGCCTGTCGCCGGACGGATCGGTGAAAGGCATCCCGCTCTCATGCACCCGGCGTCCCGGCGCCTGGCCGCAGATCAGCAGGCGGGTCTCGGGAAAGACCCGGACCACGGGGCGCGGTTCGTGCGGCAGTTCGCCGAGACAGGCCCGGCAGGCGCGAATGTCCGAAAGGACGTGTTCGAGGCACTCCCCTTTCCGCTCATCCCCGTGAAGGCAGGGATGCTCGGATCTAGTCGTCGGCGTCTTCATCCGCCTTGGGCGGCAGGGCGGCCAGGGCCGCGGCAGTTTCAGCGTCGGTCGGCAGGCGCAGACGGGTGACGCCCCGGAAGTTGGACGGATCGACGACCTTGCCCTTCTTGGTGATCGTCAGCCTGCCCTGACGCATCAGGCCAAGAGCCGTCGCCCGGACCTTGGGCAGGACGCGCTGCCACTGTTCGGTCTGGATATGTTTGGCCACGTCCGCCGGTTCCACGGACTTGCCGCCGACGCCCTTGGGATCAGCTTTCGCCAGGGTCTCGAAAATTGCTGCTTCGATTGGATCGCTCATGGGCCCTATATGCTGCACTGCGGCACTGAAAAGAAGGCGAGTTCGGAAATGGTCGAGAAGATCACGGTCACGGAGGGCGAGTTCACTGGTTGGCAGACGTACGATCTGCACGGCACCTTCGACCAGGTCGTGGGTCCCTTCTACTTCAAGCCGGATCCGGATGGGAGGATGCGCTGCGCCTTCCGTGCCGAGCCCAAACACATGAACGCCGGGCACAGGATGCACGGTGGCTGCCTGATGACCTTCGCCGATATCGCCCTGTTCCAGACGGCGTATCAGCAAATGGAGGGGATGAACGGCGTGACCGTACAGCTCGATTCCACCCTGATCGACGGGGCCTATGTCGGCGAACTGGTCGAGGCGACGGGCGAAGTGGTGCGCGCAGGTGGATCGCTGATCTTCGTGCGTGGCCAGATCTGCACGGGCGAGCGGACGTTGATGACCTACAGCGGGATCATCCGGAAATTCACGCCGCGGACTTGAACTCGAAACACCCGGCCGCCTCCCATGGACCGCCGCGATAACGCCAGAGTAGCAGGGCTTCTGCCCTGACGGTCCACGGGGCGAAGTCGTCGGCCAGACGGTCGTGTAACGCCAGGGCCTCGGCAGGATCCACCTTGTTCTGGATCGTGACGTGGGGACGAAAACCCTGCCGGTCCTGAGGCGTGAGAACATCGGCGAAGCGCGAGGCCAGCCTGCTGCGCACAGCTGCAAGAGCGGGGCCTTCCAGCGAGAAGCCGACGCCTCGCCCCAGCTTTCGCAAGCCGGTGACGCGCATATCGAAGGCCGTAACGGCGTCGGCTGCCTCGGCCACCGCTGCAGCCACCTCAGCCAGTCCATCGCCCGGGAGATGGTGAAACAGCGTCAGATGCGCGGGGATGCGGTTCAGGGCTGCCGGAAAATGGGCGCGTCGCAGGTCATCGAAACACTCGAAGGATGCGCGATCGAAGCCGAGGCTGAGGATCAGAGGATCGGCATCGCCGGTCACACTCCGACTTTCGCCGCCGGACGGGCGCGGCAGTCTTCGAGCCAGCGGGCCAGGTGGGTGAACTCCTCGGGCGGGCGGTATTTGACTAGGCGCGCGAAATCGAGACCGACGGCGGCGACGATGTCGGCGATGGTGAACCGGTTCACCGCAATGAACTCATGGTCGGCCAGGCGCCGGTCAAGGGTGCGCATGAAGCGTTCGGCGGCGACGCGGTTGTAGTCAGCGACCTGGGGCTGCTGCGCCGACTCCAGCGCCGCAAGCGCCGGATGGGTCAGGCGCACGTTCAGCATGATCGGATTGGCCAGATAGAACTCGCAGCGCCGGGTCCACATCTCGACGATGGCCTGTTCGCGGGCGTCGAGCCCGAACAGGTTCGGCTCCGGATACATCGACTCCAGATAGCGGCCAATGGCGACGGACTCCGAGATGGTCGTGCCGTCATCCAGTTCCAGCGCCGGAACGTGAGGGACGCCGACGCGGGCTCGGTATTCCGGCGTCTTGTGCTCGCCCGACATGATGTCGATCGGCACGATCTCGACGTCCTCGATGCCCTTCTCGGCCATGACCCAGCGGACGCGCCTGGGATTGGGGGCGCGGTGGCTGTCGTAGAGCTTCATCGAGCGGGTCTCCGGTTCAGCGAAATATGGAGGCTGGCATGGCGCCGACAACCGCTGCCGTCATCAAGGTCGCCAGGAATCCGGCGAACAGCGCCTTCCACACCATGCCCAACACCTCTTCGCGGCGCTCAGGGATCAGGACCGACAGGCCCGTGACCGTGATCCCGACCGAGCCGATATTGGCGAAGCCGCACAGGGCATAGGTCAGCAGCATCCGGGTGCGCTCGCTCATCTCGCCGGCCGGAACCTCGCCCAGACGGATGAAAGCCACGAACTCGGTCAGGGTGAGTTTGACGCCCAGCAGCCAGCCCGCCTTGCCCGCCTCGGACCAGTCGATGCCGATCAGCCAGGCCAGGGGCATGAAGATCCAGCCCAGCAGGCGCTCGACCGTGATGTGGTCGCCGAACAGCCAGAAGCCGCCCAGCATGATGTTCACCAGGGCGACCAGGGCCACGAAGACGATCAGGACGGCGGAGATGTTGAGGACAACCATCAGGCCGTCGGCCGTGCCCTTGACGATGGCGTCGATGGCCGAGTCGTATTTGAGGGCCGAGCCGTAGTCCGCGACCTGGCCGCCCTCGCCCGGCTTCTCGGGGATGATGATGCGGGCCAGCAGAACACCCGCCGGCGCGGAAACGATCGAGGCCACCAGCACATGTCCGGCGGCGTTCGGCAGGGTCGCCGACAGGATGGTCGCATAGGCCACCATGGTCGAGCCGGCGACCGTCGCCAGGCCCACGACCATCATGAGGAAGATCTCGGACCGGGTCAGCTTGTCGAGATAGGCCCGGATCACGATCGGGCTCTCGATCATGCCGAGGAAGATATTGGCCGCGACCGCCAGGGCCGAGGCGCCGCCCAGGCCCATGGTCTTCTGGAACAGGATGCCGAAGCCGTGCGTCAGCCACTTCAGGATCTTCCAGTGCCACAGCAGCGCCGACAGGGCCGAGATCACGAGGATCATCGGCAGGACGTTGAAGGCGAAGGTGAACAGGCCGCCTGCGTTGGTCACGGCATAGGGCTGGTCTCCGCCGGCGAGATAGCCGAACACGAACTTCGCCCCCTCGGACGTCGCCCGCGACAGGCCGTCGACGCCGCCGGTGATCGCGGCGAGCACGACCTGCGAGCCCGGGATGGCGAACAGGGCCAGCACCAGCACGGCCTGCACGCCAATGGCGCCCAGCGTCAGCCGCCAGGGAAAGGCGCGCTTGTTCTCCGACAGCGCCCAACAGGCGGCGACAATGACGAACAGGCCCAGAAGGCTCTGAAGATTCAGCAGGCTGAACATGGTGGTGCGATCTCCCCGAGCGCCTTTCCTGCACGGGGGTCAGGGCCTGTGCAAGCGTCAGGACGTTCGCCTTGACTCCGCCTTGATGGGCGCGCGTCATCACGGAACCGTGATCGGGACCTTGAGGGAGACGACGATGCGCAGGATCGGACTGGCGGCGATAGCGGCAGGCTTGGCGGTGGCCGGGTGCGGGCAGGCCACCCCGGACAACGCGGCTTCGTCGGCTGACGCGGCCGAGAACCTCGAATTGATCGAGCCTGCGAGGATGGCGGAAGTGCCGGCCCCGGCCGAACCCGGCGCACCGACGCCTACACCTGCCGCAGCGACCGCGCCGCGCATCGCCTATGTCTATCATTATGGTCTGGAGGTTCCCGTCGACCGGGCGCCGGGGCTGATGGCGCAGCACGAGCGGGCCTGCACTTCAGCCGGAGCGGCGGTCTGCCAGGTTATCGGTTCAGACACGACGCGGATCGGTAAGGACGATCTCACGGCACGCCTCGAGATCCGGGCGACTCCGACCTTCATCACACGGCTCCGCGACGGACTGGCGAACGATGCGCGCGAGGCGGGAGGACGTGTCGCCGAGGCAAACACCGAGAGCGAGGACCTGACCCGGTCCCTGATCGACACAGAGGCCCGGCTGCGGGCCCAGACGACACTACGCGATCGGCTTGAAGGTCTTTTGGCGACGCGCAGCGGCTCTCTGGAAGACCTGTTGAAGGTCGAGACCGAACTGGCGCGGGTTCAGGGCGAGATCGACGCGCAGCAATCGATGCTGGCCGAGATGCGGACGCGGGTGGCGACCTCCCGGCTGTCGATCGAATACCGGTCGGCGGGTCAGTTGGCGCCGGACAGCGCCTTCCGACCTGTCGTCCACGCTGTCCAGGGCGCGTTCAGCGCCATGATGGCGACAGTCGGCGTGCTGATCACCATCCTGGCCGTGCTGGTCCCGATCGGCCTGATTGCGGGACCGATCGTCTGGTTCATCCTGAGGCGACGGCGGGCGGCGAAGAAGGCGACGCCGCCCGCGTGAGCCGCGTCAGGCGATGCGGCGAACCAGCTTGCCGTAGTCGTCCATCAGGGTCAGCGACAGGTCCCCCGGCGTGAACGCGTACTCGCCGATCGACTGGACCGGCGTCACCTCGGCGGCCGAACCGGTCAGGAAACACTCGCTGAAGGTCGACAGTTCTTCGGGCCGGATGTGGCGCACCACGACCTCGATGCCCTTGGCCTCGGCGATGTCTATGACCGTCTGGCGCGTGATGCCGTTCAGAATGTGGGTCACGTCCGGCGTGTGGATCACGCCGTCCTGGACGAAGAAGACGTTGGCGCCGGTCGCCTCGGCGACATAGCCGCGCCAGTCCAGCATCATGGCGTCGGCAAAGCCGCGCTTCTCGGCCGCATTCTTGGACATGGTGCAGATCATATAGAGGCCGGCGGCCTTGGCCGTCGTCGGGGCCGTCAGCGGGTCGGGGCGGCGCCATTTGGCCCACTCCAGCTTGATGCCCTTCTTCTTGACCTCGGGGTCGAAATAGCTGGGCCAGTCCCAAACGGCGATGGCGACGTGGACCTTGTTGTTCAGGGCCGAGACACTGACCTGTTCCGGGCCGAGGTAGGCGACGGGACGGACGTAGGCGTCCTCCATCCCCATCTTCGCGCAGGTTTCCCTGCAGGCCTGATCGATTTCAGCGGTGCTGTAAGGCAGCTCGAAGTCCAGCAGGTCCGCCGAACGGGCCAATCGCTCGGAATGCTCTGTCAGCTTGAAGATTTCCCCGCCATACATACGCTCACCCTCGAACACCGACGAGCCGTAGTGAAGGGCGTGGGTCAAAACGTGCGTTTTCGCTTCCCGCCACGGAATGAATTCACCATTCATCCAGATCCAGCCGTCACGATCGTCGAAAGGAACCAAGGCCATTGAACAACGTCTCCTGCGCAGATTTGCCGGTTAGAACGCCCGAAGCGCCGAAGGTCAACGCCGCGCGCGCGGGAATGTTCGCATGAGCAGCAGCCGTTCAGGACCTGTGGCGGGCGCCGGCGTCGGTCGCCACCTGCTGATCGTCGACGACGACGACCGGATTCGCGAGCTGCTGAAGGAGTATCTGGCGCGCGAGGGCTATCGCGTGACCGGGGCCGCGCACGCCGCGGCGGCGCGTCGCCTGATGGAGTTGATCGAGTTCGACCTGGTCGTGCTGGACGTCATGATGCCGGGCGAGAGCGGGCTGGAGCTGACCACCTGGGTACGGTCAAAGGCGCAGTTGTCCAGGACGCCCGTGTTGCTGCTGACCGCGCGCGGCGAGGCATCGGACCGTATCGACGGCCTCTCGCGCGGCGCCGACGACTATATGTCCAAGCCCTTCGACCCGAAGGAGCTGGCCCTGCGTATCGACGCCATTCTGAGACGGACGGGCGTGAAGCCGATCATGCCGCGCGAGATCAAGCTGGGCACGGCCACGTTTGATCTGGAGCGCCTGGAGTTGACCCGGGACGGCGCGCCGATGCGGCTGACCGAGGCCGAGGGGCAGCTGCTGAAGACGCTCGCCCTGCACGCCCACGCGCCGGTCGAGCGGATGGACCTGTCGCCGGACACGGCCGACATCACCGGCCGCGCGGTCGACGTTCAGGTGACCCGCCTGCGCAGGAAGCTGGAAGCCGATCCGAAGAACCCGCGCTATCTCCAGACGGTGCGCGGCGTGGGCTATATGCTGGCGCCGGACTGATATGAGGCTGCTGCCCTTCCCCGTCCTGGCGCGGTTTCTGAAGCGGCAGTTGCCGACGTCGCTCTGGGGGCGATCGCTGCTGATCATCGTCCTGCCGATCCTGATCATGCAGGGGGCGGTGACCTGGGCCTTCTTCGACATGCACTGGCAGACGGTGACGGCGCGCCTGTCCGAGGGGCTGGCCGGCGACGTGGCCTGGGCGGCGGAGAGCTATCGCGACGAACCGACCGAGGCGAACCTGGCGGTGATCGCCGACCGGGGCGAGCGGTCGATGCAGTTGTCGATCGCGCTGCGGCCCGGCGCCACCCTGCCCGAGGAACAGCGACGCGGGGCGATCGGGGTGGTGGACCGGACACTGGAGGCGGCGCTGGCGTCGCGTCTGGACCAGCCCTTCTGGTTCGATACGACCCGCTATCCCGCCTATGTCGACATCCAGGTACAGCAGCCGACAGGAGTGCTGCGCATTATCGCGCCGCGGGAGCGGGCCGTGGCGACCCAGGCGCATATCTTCGTCCTGTGGCTGATGCTGGCGACGGTGCTGCTGATGAGCGTGGCCATCCTGTTCATCCGCAATCAGGTCCGCGCCATCGAGCGGCTGGCCGAGGCGGCGGAAGCCTTCGGCCGGGGCGAAATGTCGCCGAAATTCAAGCCGCACGGCGCGCGCGAGGTCCGTCAGGCGGCGGTCGCCTTCCTGGCCATGCGCGACCGGATCCAGCGGCATATCGAACAGCGGACGGCCCTGCTGGCCTCGGTCAGTCACGACCTGCGCACGCCCCTGACCCGGCTGCGGCTGGAGCTGGCGCTGGCCCCGCAGTTCAAGCGTCAGGCCGCCATGAAGGGCGACCTCGACGAGATGGAGCATATGATCGATGAATACCTCGCCTTCGCGAAGGGCGAGGCTGGCGAGGCGACGCAACCCGTCGATGTCTCGGCCCTGCTGAAGGCGGCAGGCGAGGACGTGAAACGGGCGGGGGCCGAGGTCGAGATCGCCGCGCCGAACGACCTGACCGCCTCATTGCGCCCCTTGGCCTTCAAGCGCGCCCTGGCCAATCTGGCGGGCAATGCGGCCGCGCATGGGGAGCATGTACGGCTGTCGGCGCGGGCTCTGGCGTCGGGCGGACTGGAGATCGCGATCGAGGACGACGGTCCTGGCATTCCCGACGACATGCACGAGGAGGCCTTCCGCCCGTTCAGCCGGCTGGACGAGAGCCGTAATCAAAACCGCAAGGGCGTCGGGCTTGGCCTGGCCATCGCGCGGGACGTGGCGCGGGGGCACGGCGGCGACATCACCCTGGCGCGCAGTGATCTGGGGGGCCTGCGGGCGCTGATCCGCCTCCCGGGCTGAAGGCTTCTGCGACGCCGCGGCGTCTCTCGGGCGTGGCCCTTGCGCAAGGATTGCGGAGACGGGCCGCCGAGCCCATCTTGCCTGTGACAGGGACATCCCGGAGATCGTCATGCGCAGCTTCGCCTTTCTCGCCCCCCTCGCTCTCGCCGCGGCCCTCGCGGCGCCCGCGTTGGCCCAGACGCCGCAGGTTACGGTGACCGTCGGCGGCGACCTGACCGAACAGGTCGAGACGCTCGGTCAGCGCGACGTGGATCGCCAGCTTGAACGGCTGCAGACGGTCGTCGAACGTCGTCTGGCCCGCGACGGCGCGCTCGAAGGCGCGACCATCAACCTTGTGATCACCGATCTGCAGCCGAACCGTCCGACCTGGCAGCAGGCCGCCGACAGGCCCGGACTGTCGATCATGGACAGCTTCTCCATCGGGGGCGCGACGGTGGAGGGTGAGGTCATCACCGCCGACGGCCAGCGACTGCCGGTGCGCTATTCGAACTATTCGAGTTCGATCGCCGAGGTGCGGGGCTACAATACCTGGCAGGACGCCGAGCAGACTTACAACCGGTTGGCGAACAATCTCGCCTCAGGCCGGCTGGTCGCCCGCTAGGGCGTTCGCCCGAACCACGGCGGCCTGAACCGCCGCCCGGCCCGCCGCGTCCAGATCGAAGTCCTTGAGCGCGTCAAGCCCGGCGCGCGTCGTGCCGCCGGGCGAGGCGATGCGCGCGATCAGATCATCCAGCGATGCGTGCGTTCCCGACCCCGATCCTGCCGAGCGCAAGGCCCCGCGCGTGAGGCGCTCGGCCGCGTCCAGCGTCAGCCCCGCCTCGACACCGGCCTGCGCGAGCGCCTGGGCCAGGGCGTAGAAGAAGGCGGGGGCGGATCCGGCCACCGCAGTCGCGACGTCGATCAAGGACTCTTCGTCGAGATCGACCGTGTCGGCGACAGGGTCGAACAGGGCGTGGGCCAGGGCGCGCGCGGCCGCATCATCGGACCAGATGGCGGCGACGCCCTGAGCCTGGGCCACGGCGGTCGTGGGCATGACGCGGGCCACGGCCCGGTCCGGCAAGGCGGCGGACAGGTCGCCGGCTCGGACGCCGGCCATGACGGAGATCACGGTCGCGTCGGCCGGCAGGGTCGCCAGAATCGGGGCGACGGCCTCGCGCCAGGCGGCGGGCTTGACGGCGATCACCAGGGCCTGGGTGTCAGGCGGGCAGACCGGCGGGACGGCGCGGGTCAGGACGGTGGGGCAAGGAACCGTCCCGGTCAGCCGCCAGCCCTCGGCGATCGCGGAGCCGAGGCGGCCATGGCCGAGGAGGGTGACCTGCATCAGAGCCCTCGCGGAGGATCAGGCCGTGCCGACGGTCTCGAACAGGCAGCTGTCGATCGCATCCTGCGGCTTCTTGTGGCCACGGATCATGAAGTCGAAGGCCGGGTAGTAGCGGTCGGCGGCCTCGACGGCGGCATCGATCATCGACGCGGCCTGGGCCAGGGTCGGCCGCTCGCCGTGCGGCAGGGCCAGGGAGTGACGGAAGACGATCTCGCCATCCTCGGACCAGACCTCGAAATGGCCCATCCAGGTGCGCTGGTTGACCATGGAGACGAGCTCGTAGGCGGCGTTGCGGCGGGACTTGGTCGCACGCAGGTCCAGGGCGCAGCACAGCTGCAGGCAGTCGCCCTCGGGGCGCCATGCGAACCAGAGTTCGTAGTCCTTCCAGTCGCCGGCGAGAGCGAAGGCCAGGTCGCCGTCGTCCGTCCGGTCGAACGGAAGGTTCTCGGCGTTCAGCACATGCTCGACCACGTCCAGCGGATCGTAGGGGACGTCGACCTCTTGGGGTCCGGCAGCATCCATCAGGTTAACTCGATCTCGCGGGAGGGCAGGGACGACAAGGTCTGGGCGACTCAGGGCCGCCTTCGAAAAGACGGTAGGCGTGTTCGGAGATTCGGCTCAACCGGCTGCGTCCGGGAGACGAGTTCCGTCTGTGGAGGTTCCCGTCTGAGGCTTCTTCGCCTTGGTCGGGGCGGCTATCAGCGTCGCCAGCTCGGCGCGCAGGGCTGCGACTTCAGCCTTCAGGGCGTCGAACTCATCGCGCCGGACCAGGTCCATCTCGGCGACGACGCGGTCGGACTGGGCGCGGAAGGCCGCCTTGGCCTCTTCGCCGGCAGCCTGGGCCAGCCCCATGGCGCTGGTGGAGAGCTTGGCGAACTCGTCGAGGATGGGGTTACGCGTCTGCATGGTCGTCTCCGGCCCGCGAGCGGCGGGCGTCGTTAAGGGAAGGTTGCCTGATATGGTGAACGAAACCTTTCCAGACACCCCCTGATTGGCGGCAATCGGGGCCGAAACGTGTCACGCTCGCGCGACCGAGCGACGCTTGCTAAAGGCGGAGCGAACCGTCGCAGGAGCCTCGCTTGACCTTTCCCGAGTTCGATCCGGTCCTGATCCATCTGGGGCCGTTGCCGATCCGCTGGTACGCCCTGGCCTATGTGGCCGGCATCGTGCTGGGCTGGATCTATGCGGCGCGGATCCTCAAGAGCGACCGAATCTGGGCGCCGGGCAAGCCGCCGCTGGCGGGCCCGCAGCTGGACGACCTGATCCTGTGGATCACCCTCGGCATCATCCTGGGCGGCCGGTTCGGATACGCCCTGTTCTACAAGCCGGTCATGTTCCTGCAGCTGTTCACGGGGTCGAGCCTCGGCGAGCGGCTTGAGCTGTTCCAGCTGTGGACCGGCGGGATGTCGTTCCACGGCGGGATGCTGGGCTGCACGCTTGCGGTGCTGATCTACGCCTGGAGGACGAAGGCCAATGCGCTGAGCATCGGCGACATGGCCCTGGCGGCCGCGCCGATCGGCCTGCTCTTCGGACGGATGGCGAACTTCGTGAACGGCGAGCTGTGGGGGCGGACGACGGACGTGCCCTGGGCCATCCGCTTCTGCAACGCCCGAATCGAACAGATGTACGGCTTCTGCCCGGCCGGAAACGAACCGCGTCACCCGAGCCAGCTGTACGAGGCGGGCCTCGAGGGGGTTCTGCTGTTCATCGTGCTCGGCCTGGCGGTCTGGAAGTGGAGGCTGCTGGCCAAGCCCGGCTATGTCACCGGCCTGTTCCTGGTCGGCTACGGCGCGTCGCGGGCCCTGCTGGAGACCGTGCGCCAGCCCGACGCCGGGATGGAGAACTTCCCGCTGGGCCTGACCATGGGGATGATGCTGTCGATCCCGATGATCCTGGTCGGGGCGTGGTTGATCCACCGCGCCTGGAAGCGTCCGCCGGTCGCCGCCGCAGCCTGAGATGTCGCTGAAGGATCGACTGGCGCGGGAGATCGCCCTGACCGGGCCGATGACGGTGGCCGACTATGTCACCCGCTGCCTGCACGATCCCAGGGACGGCTACTACGCGACCCGGCCGGCGCTGGGCGAGGGCGGGGACTTCGTCACCGCGCCCCTGGTCAGCCAGATGTTCGGCGAGTTGATCGGCCTGTGGGCGGTCGAGACCTGGCAGCGGCTGGGCGCGCCCGAGCGGTTCCGGCTGGTCGAGGTCGGGCCCGGCGACGGGACCCTGATGGACGATGCGCTGCGGGCCGCGCGGGTCGCGCCGGGGTTCCTGGAGGCCTGCGACCTGATCCTGATCGAACCCTCGGGGCCGTTGCGTGAAGTGCAGGGGCGCAGGCTGGCCCAGGCCGACGTCTCGCCCCGCTGGGTCCGGTCTCTGGGCCAGATCGACACTGATGCGCCCGTCATCCTGATCGCCAACGAGGTGCTGGACTGTCTGCCCGCGCGTCAGTTCGTGCGGACCGACGGCGGCTGGGCCGAGCGACGGGTGGGGGCCACGGACGACGGTGGGCTGATCTTCGGACTGGTGGGCATCACCGGCGGGTTCGAACGGCCGCCGTTCGAGGTCGAGCCGGGCCAGGTGGTCGAGGTGTCGGACCAGCAGGCCGCGTTCGGGCGGGATCTGGGCGCCCTGCTGCACCAGACGTCGGGAGCGGCCCTGCTGATCGACTATGGGCGGGACCGGCCGGGCGTGGGCGATACGCTGCAGGGGCTGAAGCGGCATGCGAAGGTCGATGTGCTGGCCACGCCGGGCGAGGCGGACCTGACCCAGTGGGCGGACTTCCCGGCGGTGCAGGAGGCGGCGGTCCGGACCGGCGCCGACGTCACGGGCTGCGTCGGCCAGGGCGAGTTCCTGAGGCGGCTGGGGATCGAAGCGCGGGCCGAGCGGTTGTCCTCGGGAAGGCCGGAGGCGGCGCCCGTCATCGCCCGCCAGCTGGCGCGGCTGACAGCGGCGGACCAGATGGGCGACCTGTTCAAGGCGGCCGCGATCTTCTCGCCCCGCAGCCTGACCGTTCCGGGGTTCGAGGCATGACCGACCTGACGCCGATCACCCATCCGCTGCTGGAGAAGGCGGGCATCCGCCACGGCTTCTTCACGCGGCGGGGCGGGGTCTCGACCGGGCTCTACGAGGGGCTGAACACCGGCCTGGGGTCGGCGGACGACCCGGCGGCGGTCGAGGAGAACCGGCGGCGGGTGGCGGAGGCCCTGGGCGGCCAGCCCGACGATCTGGCCGCCTGCTACCAGATCCATTCCAGCCTGACGCGGGTCGCGACCGGGCCCTGGGCCGGAGAGCGGCCGGAGGGCGACGCGGTGGTCTCGGCGACGGTCGGGGTGATCCCGGCGGTGCTGACGGCGGACTGCGCGCCAGTGCTGCTGGCCGACGCCGAGGCGCGGGTGGTGGGCGCGGTGCATGCGGGCTGGAAGGGGGCCCTGGGCGGGGTCGTGCACTCCGCCCTGACGGCGATGGAGGCGCTGGGCGCACGACCGGACCGGATCGTCGCCGTGGTCGGCCCCTGCATCGGTCAGGCCAGCTATGAGGTCGGGGCCGACTTCCAGGCGCGGTTCGATCACCATGACCCGGGCGCCGCGCGGTTCTTCATCGAGGGCGCGACGGCGGACAAGCGGATGTTCGACCTGCCCGGCTTCGTCCTGTGGCGGCTGGAGCAGGCGGGGGTCGGCGAGGCGGCGTGGACCGGGCACGACACCTGCGTCGAGGAAGCGGCCTTCTATTCGAACCGGCGGGCGTTCCAGCGGGGCGAGCCGGACTTCGGGCGGCTGATGTCGGCGATCCGACTGGTCTGAGGGTCTGCCGGGCCGGCGGATTGGACTCTAAAAAAAACAGAGTCCAATAGTGCAATTCTCAGGAAATCAGGGACTTATCGGCAACTCCGCATTGCACTGCGTGACACTATGCATTCGTGGCCCGAGGCGTTGATGGGCCTGCCCACGACATGGGGCTGGCTGGCCGTCGCGCAAGAGGAGGGTAGGAATAAATCCTCCTCTCATCTTCCGTCATCCCCGGACAGGTGTTCATCGAGAGCGGCAGTCGCGCGTCGTAGCGATTTGACGTCCGGGATTGGCGCGGAGACACGATCCACGATGACAGGCGACGGTGCGTCGGTCGTTGCCGCGCTTTGCTGTCTAGCCACCACACGCATCGCCACCGGTCGGCCATCGTCGGAGCGCCTGGGATGGAAGAACAACCCGAACATTTCCGTCTCCCGACCTCTGGCAAACGCTGAGATGGTGAGAGGAGCTGTATCGTCAAGGTTGAACAGAGGACGATCGAATTCCCAACCCGAGGTGACCTTCAGGGCGTCGGCGGCTGGGCGGATGACGCGAGGCCCGCTGTCGGGCGGGAGGCCGATGACCGATCTCGACCCTTAGGCGACGTTGAATGTGTCCGCCTCCTGGATTGTTTGCCACATCGGCTGGCCGTGTCCAGATGCCCACCTTCGATCCTAGCCCGCCAGGTCCTCGGGGCCGGACATGAGACGCTGGAGCACTTCGGCGACCTGAGTTGGCAGGTAGGGTTTCTGGATCACCGGGGTCTCCGTATTCATCTCCCCGCTGGTCCCGTAGCCGGTCGCGTAGACGAAGGGTATGCCCCGTTCGCGTAGCTTGGCCGCGATGCAGTGGCTGTCCTCGCCGTTCAGATTGACGTCGAGAAACCCCGCGTCGATCTCAGCGGTGGCAGCCAGAAGCATGGCCTGGGCCACGTTTGCTGCCGGACCGACAATGGCAGCGCCTTCATCGAGCAGGATGTCCTCCACCAACATCGCGACGATGGGTTCGTCTTCGACCACCAGGATACGTTTGCCTGCCAACTTCATCCTAGTTTATCTCCGCGCTGTGCGATGTCGGCAGCGGCAACCGGATTTCGCAAACGACGCCCGTGGGTTCGAACGAGAGGTTCGCTGTCCCCTGCAGTTCGGCACCCAGAGCTCGCTCTATCATGCGGCTGCCAAAGCCCTTCCTTCGAGGTTCTGCGACCGTTGGCCCGTCATGCTCTTGCCAGATCAACCGGAGTTGTCCGTCGCCGGTGGTCTGCCAAGTCACGCCCACGCGGCCCTGATCGCCCGATAGCGAGCCATATTTCCTGGCATTTGTCGCCAGTTCGTGAAGCGTCATGGCGAGCGTGACCGCGCTTTTCGGTTCCAGTCGAACAGGCGGCCCTTCAGCGGCCCAGCGACGGCCAGATACAGTGTGGCCCCGGAACGTATCGGCGACGACGTCCTTCAGCTCTGCTTCTTCCCAGTTCCCTCGGACCAGGATGTTGTGAGCAGAAGCCAATGCGAGCAAGCGACCTTCAAACGACGCCCGCGCCTCTGGTGTGGCCGCATCGCCCTTGAACGTCTGGTGTGCGAGGCCTTGAATGATCGCCAGCGTGTTCTTGACCCGATGATTGAGTTCGTCGTTCAGAAGCTCAAGGTGCTGCGCATGCTGACGAGATGCTTCTTTTGCATGGTATGCCTCGGTGACATCGTGGCCTTCGATGAATATTCCGGTCACGACACCGTGGTCGTCGCGGATCGGTTCGTAGACGAAATCAAGGTAGACTTGTTGCCGCGCTTCGGCACCCGGCGGTTTCAGTTGGAGAGCGATGTTTTCAGCGATGAACCTCCTCCCGGTCCTGAAAACCTGGTCGAGCAGTTCGAAGATGCCCTGGTCCTCAAGGTCGCCGAACACCTCCCGCGCGGTCCTGCCAACGAAGTCGGTTCTTCCCGCGAGGTTCGCGTAGGCAACATTGGCGAACTGGAAGACGTGTTCAGGGCCTTCCAGGATGGCAATGAACCCCGGCGCGCACTCAAACATCGCGCGCTGCCGCTCTTTCTCACTGACGAGCCTGCGTTCGAGCAGCACCTGAGCCGTCGTTTCCTGGCAAGCGCAGAACATGCCGCCGACGCCGCCGGACTCGTCCCGAACGGGCGAGTAGGAGAATGTATACCAGGTGTCCTCGGGAAAGCCGTTCCGCGCCATCACGAGATGAAGATTTTCATTGAACGTGGCCTCGCCCGCCAGCGCCCTGTCCACCAAAGGCTCGATGTCCGCCCAGATTTCTGACCAGACCTGTTTGAAAGGCAGGCCGAGCGTATGGGGGTGCTTGGCCCCGAAGATCGGCTGATAGCCGTCGTTGTAGAGGAATGCGAGTTCAGGCCCCCATGCAATGAACATGGGATAGCGCGAGTTGAGCATCAGGCTGACTGTAGTCCTGAGCGATTGCGCCCAATCCTCCGGCGGCCCCAAGGGAGAGATCGACCAATCGTGAGCGCGCATAAGCGCACCAAGCTCTCCACCCCCTTCAAGAAAAGAGAGCGAGCGCGCTGGCGCGGTTTGAGACTGGCTCGCCATCCCCTCGCCCATTTGGCCCGCCCCCCTCAAAGCACGCTGACGAAGCGTCACCTTATCGAACTCTGAAATCCTAGCCGCCGTTGCGGTTCCCGCCAACAGCACGCGCGCAAGAACCGGGACACCATGCTCAAGATCAGCGGATCGGGTCGCGGCTCCCTAACCGGAAGGGCGATTAGAGCCACCCTGAGGCCTGCTTTCCACCCGGCCCAGACCTTCGGCATGTCCGCTTTCGGCGCCGGCGACCCGCTTTGGCGGTAACGATCTATCCCCTCATTTCAGGGCGAAGCGCGGCGCAGACCGGAGGATGACGAAAGGAAGGAAGACAGGGGAGAGGGCATCAGCCCTCGGCTTCGCCCTCGACGACGCTGTTCTGGAAATAGGGTTCGACCACGCCTTGCAGCTTGACGGTCAGGGCGTTGCCCTTGCGGTCGACGGCCTTGCCGACGGCGAGGCGGACCCAGCCTTCGGAGACGCAGTATTCGTCGACGTTGGTCTTTTCCTCGCCCTTGAACTTGATGCCCACGCCGCGCTGAAGCACGTCGGCGTCATAGTATTTGTTGTTCGGGTTGACCGAGAGACGGTCGGGGGGCGTGTCGGACATGGCGGGGCCTTCGGAAGTGACAGGCGCGGTGCATAGCCGCCCGCGCCCGATCCGACAACGCTGGACTACCCCAGGCCGCTGAACCCGCGCCCCACGCTCCAGCCGCCGTCGGCGGGCAGGACAACGCCCGAGACATAGCGGGCATAGTCCGACGCGAGGAACAGGCAGACGTCGGCGACGTCGTCGACCGTGCCCAGCCGGTTGAGCGGCACGGCGCGGGCGGCGGCGGCCTTGGCCTCGGGCGTGGGAGCCAGGCGGTCCATGCCTTCGGTGCCGTCGATGGGCCCCGGAGACACGGAGTTCACCCGCACCCCCTCCCCGCCCCATTCGATGGCGAGGGTCCTGGTGATCATGTCGACGCCGGCCTTGGCGGCGCAGACGTGAACCTGGAGCGCCATGGGTATCCAGGCCTGGGGCGCGGTGATGTTGATGATGCTGGCGCCCGGCTTGGTCAGGTGCTCGTGGGCGGCGCGCATGACATGGAAGGTGCCCAGGGTGTCGATGTCGGTGACCGTCCGGAAGCCGTTGGAGCTGAGGGCGGCGGCCGGGACCGGGAAATTGCCCGCCGCGCCGGAGACCAGCACGTCGATCGTGCCGCGCTTGTCGCGGAAGTCGCCGATCGCGGCCTGCACCGCGTCGAAGTCGCGGACGTCGAGGCTGTAGCCCAGAGCCGGCGTGTCACGGGACAGGCTCTCGACGGCCGCATCGACCTTGTCCTGGCTGCGGCTGGCGACGCCGAGTTTTGCGCCGGCCTTTGCGAAGGCCTTTGCGATGCCGAGATTGATGCCGGACGTGCCGCCGAAGACCATCACGGTCTTGCCGGTGAAATCGAACGCCATGGATGTCTCCCCTGTTGTTCCCGCACCGTGCACCCCGGGAAAGGCCGGGGTCCAGATGGAAAGCGCGGGCAGCAGGTCAGGGGACGCGGTGCGACATCCCGGAGGTCAGCATCCGTGATCTGGACCCCGGCCTTCGCCGGGGTGCACGGAGCCGGGACTCACTGAACCGACTGGCGCGGCGCGGCCGGATTGGCGGCGCCCGATGCGGCCGGCGCCGGGGCGTAGGGCTGGGGCCCGGCCGGCGCGGGAGGCGTGGCGGCCGGGGTCGTCGCGCGCGGCGTCTGACGCGCCGGGGTGCGCGGGGGCGTGCGGGCCGGGGCGCGGTTGACGGCCGGCTGGGCGGCCGGAGGCGTCGTGGCGGCCGGCGCAGCGGTCTGGGTCGGGGCCGGAGCGGTCGGCGCCGGGGGCGTCGCAGCGGTCTGGGTCGGAGCGACCGGGGCCGAGGCGGCGGCGGCCCGGGCGGCCAGTTGCTGGGCCTGGAAGCGACGCGCCAGTTTCTCGGTCAGTTCGCGGGCGGCCGGGGCCGGCATCTGGGCCATGATGGCGGAGAGGCCGCGCGGCCGCATGGCGGCGGCGATCGGGAGGCGCACGCTGTCGTCGAGGGCCGTGAAAATGGGCGCGGCCTCGCGCGGGCGCATGGCGGAATAGACAGCGACCAGACGGGCGGTCTCGGCAGCCTCGCGCTCGTCGACCTGACCCAGCAGGGCCTGGACCTCGGCCTTGATGGCGTTGAGGGCGGTGATCTTGGCGTCCAGCTTCTGTTCGGCTGCGACCATCAGCGGCAGGGTGGTGGCGAAGTCGGCGTCGCGGGCGTCCAGTTCGGTGCGACGGGCGCTGAGCGACTGGATGATGCGCAGTTCGGCCGGGGAGATGCCGGCCTGCTGGGCCAGTTGCTCCGGCGTCAGGGCGCAGACGGCCGGGGCCGGACGCGCGGCGGCCGGGGTCGCGACAGTTTCAGTGACGGCAGCGGTGGCTTCCTCGGCCCAGGCGCGGGCGCCCTGGAACAGATCGGGCCCGGCGCCGACGGCGCGCACGGCCACGACCCCGCCGATGGCGACGGCGATCAGGGGCAGGAGGCGGGGCAGCTTGGCCATTGCGTCATCAGTCCAGTTTCGCCCTCAAGTCGCCGAGCACTGCGGGCGAGGCATGGGGCGCAAAAAAGCGTTAGGCGGCGAACATGTCGTCGTCGGGGGCGAGGTTTACGCGCGCACGGTTGAGGGTTTGCTTCGCGGCGTGGTTAGCGGTCAGGGCGTGCAGGATGGCCTGGACGTTGCCCGCGCCGGTGGCGGCGGGGGCCGGCGCGGCCATGCCGTGGATACGTTCGGCCAGGGCGGCCATGCGGAAGGCGCGGTCTTCGGGGTCGGCGGCGGGCGGAGTGGCGCTGACATTCTCCCTCCCCCCTCGGGGGAGGGTGGTCGCGGAGCGACCGGGTGGGGGCGACTCAGCGACGCGCGTGCGATCGGTGTCTGGTTCGCCTTGCCGCCCCCACCCGGTCTCCGCTTCGCTCCGACCACCCTCCCCCGCAGGGGGAGGGAGAGGATTGCGTGCGCAGCGCGCGATCAGTTGCTCCAGCTCAGTCTTCAGCGTGCGGGCCTTGATGATGCGGTCGTGCAGCAGGTCGGCTTCCTCGCCCGAGGCGCGGAGCGATCCGAGGGCGTTCTCGGCGCGGGCGCAGGCGGCGTTCAGTTCGGTCACAGCGCCGGCAAAGGCGATCTGGCCGGCGCGGAGTTGGCCCAGCTTCTTCTCCAGGCGAACGCCGTAGCCGAGGGCGGCCACCAGCAGCAGCATCAGGATGGCGTCCAGGATCATGCCGGTCATGTCAGCGCCTTCTCTTGGCCAGGCTGTTGGCGGTCTCGACGCTGATCGGCGCCTCCACCCGCACGGCGATATACTGGCCCTTGCGGCCCATCTTGCCCGTGGTGACCGGGATGGTGCCGCAGCGGATCGAGACGTCGGAATCCGGCGTCGCGTTCAGCATGAAGGTGTCGCCGACCTTGAGCCCCAGGGCCTGGGACAGGGGCACCTGCTGCTCGTCGAGGACGGCGCGGACCTCGGTGTCCGTGGTCCAGAGCTCGGTGGCCAGGTGGCCCTCCCAGATGTTGTCGCGGCCGAACTTCTCACCCATGAACTGCTGCAGCAGCATCTTGCGGATAGGCTCCAGCGTCGCATAGGGCAGCAGCAGTTCGACCCGGCCGCCGCGGTCCTCCATGTCGATGCGCAGCTTGACGAGGATGGCGGCGTTGGCGGGGCGGGCGATGGCCGCGAAACGCGGGTTGGTCTCAAGGCGGTCCAGGTTGAAGTGGACCGGGGTCAGGGGCTCGAAGGCGGCCTGGGCGTCGGCCAGGATGACCTCGACCATGCGCTGGACCAGCACCCGCTCGATAGTGGTGTAGGGCCGGCCCTCGATGCGCAGGGCCGCGGTGCCGCGACGACCGCCCAGCAGCACGTCGACGATCGAATAGATCAGGTTGGAATCGACCGTCAGCAGGCCGTAATTGTCCAGCTCCTCGGCCCGGAACACCGCCAGGATCGCCGGCAGGGGGATGGAGTTCAGATAGTCGCCGAAGCGGATCGACGAGATGTTGTCGAGCGAGACCTCGACGTTGTCCGAGGTAAAGTTGCGCAGGCTCGTCGTCATCAGCCGCACCAGGCGGTCGAAGACGATCTCGAGCATCGGCAGACGCTCGTAGGAGACGAGCGCGGAGTTGATGATGGCGCGGATGCCGGTCCGTTCGGAATCGTCGCCGTCGCCGAGATCGAAGCCCAGCAGGTTGTCGATCTCGTCCTGGTTCAGGACGCGTTCGGAGGCCGCCGCGCCGGCCCGGTCCTCGCCGAAGGAGTCGGCGGCGGCGAAGGGATCCAGTTCGCTGTCGGCCACGCCGGCGTCGCTCATCGCGCCCGCCGGATTTTGTCATACGGCCGCTGCATGCCGGAGCATGAGCTGGTCAGAACACCGCTGACACGTTTCGGGTCCATGCCTACTGAACCAGCATTTCTTCGATCAGCACGGCGTCGACCTTGGCCGGGGCGGCGACCAGATTCACGCGGCGCAGGATTTCGACGCGCAGCTGGTACTGACCGGCCGAGCCGGCGATGTCCTCGGGACGCAGTTCGCGCAGGAAGCCCTGGAACATGTCCTGCATGCGCGGCATCTGCTCCTGCAACTGATAGGCCAGGTCGGCGTCGTGCATCTCCAGCGTCAGGCCCAGCTTCATCACCGTGGGGCGGCCGTCCGGGGACTGGATGTTCACCACCATGTCCGGCAGGGTCAGGAAGGTCACGCCGTCCGGCCCCTCGCTGATCTTGCCGAGCGACGGGTCGGCCTCCCCCTCGGGCGCTGCACCGTGGCCGCCGCCGCCCTTCTTTTCCTCGCCGTGACCGCCGGCCTTCTCCTCGCCGTGATCACCCTTGGCCGCCTCTTCGCCTGCAGCGGCGGCCGGCTTGGGCTGGAGCATGAAGAAGGCCCCTGCCCCGCCCCCGCCCAGGACCAGCAAGGCCACGGGCGCGATGATGAACAGCAGCGGCAGCTTCTTCTTGGGCGGTTCGTCGCCATCGACCTCGGCGCCATGCGCGACGGCCAGGTCGGTCGCCTCGTCCTTGGGCGCCTTGTCCTTCTTCTTGCCGAGTTTGATCATGCGGCGCCTGCCCCGGAAATTCCCAGAGACCGGGATGGCCCCGGTTTGGTTAACGCGAGGTATAAATCCGGCAAGATTTGCCGGGCGTCGACGGCCTGAAACCGGGTGAAACGCCCGCAGGACGGGCTTTAACCGTGTTGGCACGGTCGTTGCGTGGGAGGGAGCGAAGGAGCTTCGGAGCCCACGTGGAAAACGCCGCCTACATCGGACTGTCACGGCAGATGACGCTGCGTCGCGAACTCGACATCGCGGCCAACAACATCGCCAATGCGGACACCACCGGCTTCAAGGCCGAGCAGTTGCTGCTGGGCACCGAGGTCGGGAGCCGCGCGCGCAACGACTCGGTGCGGCCAGGCGTCAGCTTCGTGCTGGACAAGGGCGTGGGCCGCGACTTCTCGCAGGGCACGCTGGAGCAGACGGGTCGTGACCTGGACTTCGCCATCGACGGCGAGGGCGCGTTCTTCAAGGTCCAGGACGGCGCCAACGAGGCCTATACCCGCGACGGCGCCTTCACCATCAGCCCCGAGGGCGAACTGGTCACCAAGGCCGGTCTGCCCGTGCTGGGCGAGGGCGGGCCGATCGTCATCGACCCGGCCCGGGGCCCGATCACCGTCGCCGACGACGGCAACATCAGCCAGAACGGCATCGCCATCGGCCAGCTGGGTCTGGCCCGGTTCGACAACCTGGCCGTCTTGTCCAAGGAAGGCGACGGCCTGTACCGCAACGCCTCCAACGCCGTGCCCATCGATGCCACCGGAGCGCAGGTGCGCCAGGGCATGCTGGAGGGGTCCAACGTCAATCCCCTCGTTGAAATCACCCAGTTGATCGAGATCAGCCGCGCCTACGAACGCGCGTCGAAGATGATCGAGAACGTCTCCGATCTGTCCCGTCGCGCCGTCGAGCGGCTGGGCAAGTCGAGCTAAGGAACACCTGAATGCGCGCTCTCAGAACCGCTGCCTCCGGCATGGCCGCCCAGCAGCTGAACGTGGAGGTCATCTCCAACAACATCGCGAACATGAACACCGTCGGCTACAAGCGCCAGCGGGCCGAGTTCCAGGATCTGATCTATCAGAACGTCGAACGGATGGGCGCGCAGTCGTCCAGCCAGGGCACGGTCGTCCCGACCGGCGTCCAGGTCGGCCTGGGCGTCAAGGCGGGCAGCGTCTATCGCATCACCGACCAGGGCACGCCGCAACAGACGGGCAGCGACTACGACGTCGCCATCGACGGCCAGGGCTATTTCCAGATCACCCTGCCCTCCGGCGAGATCGGCTTCACCCGCGCCGGCAACTTCTCCCTGAGCGGCGAGGGCCAGCTGGTCACCGAGGACGGCTATTCGGTCGAGCCGGCGATCTCGATCCCGCAGGACGCGGTCGACGTCATCATCTCCAAGACCGGCCAGGTGCAGGTCATCACGGCCGGTTCGCCCGAGCCGGCGACCGTGGGTCAGCTGGAGCTGGCGACCTTCTTCAACGAGGCAGGCCTGGAAGCCATCGGCGACAACCTGCTGCTCGAGACCGCCGCGTCCGGCGCGGCCACGACCGGCACGCCCGGCGAGACCGGCTTCGGCCAGCTGCTGCAGGGCTATACCGAGGCGTCGAACGTGGACGCCGTGACCGAGATCAGCTCGCTGATCATCGCCCAGCGCGCCTATGAGATGAACTCCAAGGTCATCTCCACGGCCGACGAGATGATGAGCGTCGCGTCCCAGGTCAAAGGCTGATGATCCGGCTGCCACATACCCTCTCTCCGCTCATCCCGACGAAAGTCGGGATCCAGTTCTTTGGGCTCAACCGGCGGAGCAAACGAAAGCACTGGGTCCCGACTTTCGTCGGGATGAGCGGAATTCTATTTGCGACAGCCGCCCTCGCCGACCCGGTGATGCTGCGGGCCAATCCGGTCGACGACGACGGGCGCGTGACCCTGGGCGAGATCTTCGACGGAGCCGGATCGGCCTCGGGCGTCGTGGTGGCCAATCGAGCCGGGCCGTCGGTCGTCTTCGAGGCCGGCCAGCTTCAGGCCATGGCCTCGCGCGCAGGCCTTCAGTGGGCCAACCCGCAGGGTCTGCGCCGCGTGGTGGTCCGCAACGCCTCGCTCGCGCCGGGCGCCGCCGCTCCGACCACCGCCGGCGTCGCCGCCGCCCCTGCGGCAACCCGGGGCGCCACGACCGAGGTCCTGACCTGGGCCCGCAACCTGGCCGCCGGGGACGTGGTCCAGCCGGAGGACGTCATCTGGTCCACCGTACAGGCGCATCTGGCGCCGGGCGGCTCGCCCTCCGACGCCGAACAGGTCATCGGCCTGAGCGCCCGCCGGGCCCTGCGCGCGGGAGCCGTGGTCGGTGCCCGGGATCTGGTCTCGCCGCGCGTCATCGCCCGCAACGACATGGTCGAGGTGGCCTTCATCGCCGGAGGGGTGAGGCTGACCGTTACCGGACGCGCGACGCGCGACGCCGCCGTCGGCGAGCCCGTGCCGGTCCTGAACACCACGTCCGGCCGCACTATCGACGCCGTCGCCTCCGGACCCGGTCAGGCCATGGCCGGCGCCGGGGCCCGCGCCGCCGCCGCTTCCAACCAGTTCGCCCGCCAGGGAATGTAAGTCATGCGTAAGTCCGTCCTCGTCGCCGCCCTCGCCGCCCTGTCCCTGGGCGCCTGCTCAACCGTCGTCGAGACGGTGCAGGGCCCGCAGCTGGCCCCGATCGGCTATCCGGCCCAGCTGGTGCCGGTCAGCCAGGCCTATACGACGGTCCCCGAGCCGCGCTCGGCCAGCGCCAACTCCCTGTGGCGGACGGGCGCGCGCGCCTTCTTCGGCGACCAGCGGGCGCGGAACATCGGCGACATCCTGACCGTCAGCATCAACATCGACGACCAGGCCCAGACGTCCAACACCACCAACCGCAGCCGCACCAACGACGTCACCGGCGGGGTGACCAACTTCTTCGGGCTGGAGAACAGCCTGGGCCGCGCCTTCCCCGGCGGCTTCGATCCGCAGGCCCTCGTCGGCGTTCAGGGCCAGTCCAACGCCAACGGCACCGGCTCGGTCAACCGTTCGGAGCGGGTCAACCTGACCATCGCGGCCGTGGTCACCGACATCCTGTCCAACGGCAACCTCGTCATCCAGGGTCGGCAAGAAGTGCGCACCAACCGCGAGGTCCGCGAACTGACCGTCGCCGGCATCGTGCGGCCCGAGGACATCTCCTCGGCCAACACCATCGCCCACACCCAGATCGCCGAGGCGCGCATCAGCTATGGCGGGCGCGGCGACATCAGCCGGGTCCAGGCCACACCGGCCGCCCAAAGCCTGGTGGAGCGGTTCAGTCCATTCTAGGGCGCTAACGCGCGCGACGCGGTCGCGCGCTGCCTGAGCGCCGCCCCACGGGTGGAGGGAGCGGATTAACACCGAGTCCTGAACATCACGGATCCGTCAGGACGAAAGCTCTGCCGTGAACCGTTAACGGAAACCCGCGTTTGGCCTTCAGACGCAAGGTTTCCAGTGATGTTCAAGGTTCTCGTTCCCGCCGTCGCCGCCCTCGGCCTGGTCGCCTTCGCGGCCCAGTCCAGCGATGTCGCGCCCGAAGTCGCGGCCGGGGGCGTCATGGCCGCGCCGGTCATGGGCTGGAGCGTGCATCACGAGGGCGCACTGGCGAAACTGGCCTATGGCGTCGCGAACTCCGACCAGCTGGCCCTGATGATCACCTGCATGCCGGGCGACCGCACCGCCGCCGTCTATGGCGACGTCCAGGTCGAGGGCGCGCGCCTGACCCAGGCCAGGATCGAGATCGATCCCCTGTCGGGCGGCGCCGCCGAGGACACCACTCTTCCGGTCAACGATCCGGCCCTGGCCGGGCTGGCCCGCGACGGGCGGATGACGGTCGTCGGCGACGCCGGCCGCTTCCAGCTGGCCGCGAGCACCGGGGAACGTCGCCTCGTGCGCGATTTTCTGTCCTATTGTTCTCCCGGCCGGGCATAGATACCCAGTCCGGGCGGGGGGCCTGAACCATGACACTGCTGACGATGATCGCTGCGATTGCAGCCCTCCACGGTGCTGCGCCTCAGGACGGCTGGACCTGGACCCTCTATGAGGACGGGCCGCTGGTGCTGGCCAACGAGATCCCCGACACGCCCCGGCTGAAGGCCATTCTGGAATGCCAGCCGGGCGCCGGCGTGGCGCGGCTGGACCTGTTCGGCGCGACGGCGGCGGGCATCGCCACCATCGTCTCGGGCACGGCGAGCGCGACCGGAGAGAGCGAGGCCTCCGCCGACCATCAGTCCGTGGCCCTGCGCACCGATCATCCTGTGTTCGGCCAGTTCCTGGTCACCGGCGCGCTCGACGTCGCCGTGGGCGGGTCCCACCAAGCCGTGGCGGTGCCGACGGCCCACCTTGCCAAACTGCGCCGCTTCGCCGAGCTTTGCAGCGGGTGAAACGGGGAGGTCTCATGCGGAATCTATGGCTGCCGGTCCTGTCCCTGGCCGCGCTGACGAGCGCCTGCGCCAGCGTGGAGACGCCTGAGCCCGTGGTCGCGGCCGCCGCGTCGCCGGCGCCCGCGCCGGTGGCCGGCTACGACTGGCACTATACGCCGGACGGGGACGTCGCCCGGCTGGCCTACGGCGTCGAGGCCAGCGACGACCTGCGCCTCGGCCTCGACTGCACGGCGGGGTCCGGCAAGGTCGATCTGACGGCGCTGGGCCAGACCGGCGCCCGCGAGATCTCTCTGGAGTCCGGCGGCGAGACCGAGCGGTTCCCCGCCGAGGGCGAGCCGTCGCAACTGCATGACGGCGACATCCTGACCGCGACGGCGGCAACCAGTGAGCCCGTGCTGCAGCGTTTCCGCCGCGTGGGCTGGATCGCGCAATGGATCGACGGCAAGCGCGAGGTCTATGCGCCGCATCCGGGGTCGGAGGCGGGGGTCGAGCGGTTCTTCGCGATGTGCGGTTGAGCCGAACGGCCTACCACCCTTCGTGAGACGCGTTGTGGACGAAGCCCCAGCGGCGTGAATCGCACAGATACTCCGCCTTCAACCCGTCCGCCCCTGACGCCGCCACGTCCTGAACCAAGGCGGTGGCATAGGGGACATCCGGTCGATTGCGGACCAAGGTCGTGAGGATGGCGGAGGCATAGTTGCAGTGGCCGAAAAGGTTGGGGTGCACCGGCCCAGTGGTGCCCAAGGTCGACGGTTCGGCGACCATCTCCTCGTCGGTCGCGCCCTCGGCGAACTGGCGACGAAGCTCGTAGACCGGCATCGTCTGCGGGTTCGGCAGGCATTCGCCCTCGACCGGATAGAGCACGAAGCAGGTCTTGGCGGCGTCCCAGATGATGCGGGTCCCGGCGGGCTGGTGGAAGAGGTTGTCCGGTCGCTGGATCACGATGTTCCCCATCGGCCGCCGCGTGTCGTAACGGCGGCCCTGATCCCAGTAGGAGTCCAGCATCGTATTGTAATAGCGATGGAAGCTGCAGTAGCCGTGCGTCCTGCCGTTTCGGACGTGGCCGCTGACGACCGTCCAGTTATGCCTGTCGGCTGCGGCGCTGACGGCGCCGTTAAGCGGGGCCAGGAACAGGGATTGAGCTCGGCCCGAGGCCTGCTCCTCCATGCCGAGGCCCGGCCACCAGGCGATAACCCCGGGGACAAAGCCGGGGCGACCGTCAAGGGGCCGATCATGGCAGCCGACGGCCTGTTCGGGCAGGGCCTGGCCCACCGGAACCCCGTCCGCCTCGCGCGTCATGAAGTTCGGATAGTGGGTTATCAGCACCCGGCCGGAGTCCGAACCCGCAAGAGGGACCAGCGCCTGCGACAGCGTATCGTACTGGCTTTGAAGCGTGGCCCGCCCCGGGGTCGGAGACGGCCCGTACATCCGGTCTTCAATCCGATTGGCCATGCACTGGACCCGCTCGACGCCGAAACAGGGCACGTTGCGCGCGGCTTGGACCCAGCTGTTCTGATCGAAGTTCGCATAGGCGCGCCGGTCGATCACCTGTTCCAGTCGCCCCTCTCCCACGTCGGCCCGAAGGTCGATCGCCGTGTCCCCCGCCGCCGCGAGGCCGCCGACGATGCTGGCGAAGCCGATGTCGTTGCCGCCGATGGAGATGAGGATGATGTCGGGCTGGCGCAGCCGGCCGTCGACCGTCAGATCGGCCTGGGCCTGACGCAGTTGGGACAGCGGGACGTCGTGGAGCTGGGGGTCGGTCGTGACCACGCGCAGCCGGGCGAACGCCTCGCCCTCGATGCCGAAATGGCTGTACTGTTCGCGGATGTCGGCGGTCGTCTCGAGCTGGGACCAAGGCGTCACCAGGCCGTCCGCCACCGAGGCGCCCGAACAGCCGTAGTGGACCAGGGTGACCGAGGCGTGCGGATTGCTGCGCGCCAGATAGGCCGCGGTCAGGGCGGGCGCCGACATGAGGGAACGGTGGCAGCGCGCGTCCAGCCACAGGGCCGGCAGGCCGTTCTCGAAACGCCACTGACGATGGGGATTGCCCTCCCCCGCGGAGAAGGAATCGCCCAGCGCCAGGATCAGGGTGTCGCGCACCTGGATGGTCGTCCCGTCGCGGGCGCCGTCAGCCTGGCGGATCACCTGGACGGGATACTCGTCATCGACCAGGACAGGGATAGTCCAGTCCACGCAGGGGGCGACCTGATCGACGCCCTTTATCGTCCAGGTGCAGGACCCCTGCCCGAAATTCAGTGTGACGGTCCGGGCGGGGTCTTCGATCCAGTCGCCGCGCTCCGAACCACAGGTCGGCGAGGCGGCGTCACCCTGGCACCGGTAGCTGTTCGTGCCCGGGTCGTAGTTGACGCGGTAGTTCCTCGCGATCTCGCCCTTGCTTCGGGGGTGCAGGAGGTCGGTGTTGCGGATGTTGGGGAACGGCCCGACCGTCTCTTCGTCCCGGTACCAATGCCGATACTCTTCGATGAAGGCGGCCAGGTCCTGTTCGAATCGATCCTGTTCTTCCTGGCCGGCCAGCAGCCTGTGCCGGTTCTGGACCTCCCAGGTCAGTTCAGCGGACTGAGGCGCCGGAGTGATCCTGGCCATCTCGCCGAGCAGAGAGTTGGTCTGGGCGCAGCCGCCGGTTCCACCGACGAGCGCAGCCGCCAACCCAAACGCCAACCATTTCATAGTCCCGCCCCCGCGATCCCGTCGCGCGACTCTAGCATCCGGGGGGACGTTCGCAACCCAGCGTTATGCCGTCAATGGGCGCAGAGGATGAGACTTCAGCGGAGAACCGTGGCGGACAGAGAGTCCGTCCCTCTGCAATGTCTGGCAATCGCAGGCTATCCTCCAAGCTGTTGTCGTAGCTGAGTAATTTCAGCTCTCTTCTTCAGCTTGTGTCCCCGTGTCTCTCCCAATCCCGTGCCGCTTTGATGACGGCATTTAGGACGGAAAAGGTTCGACGGACAAAAGGAAAACCGGATGTCACGACCGACCAACCGCCTCTCCGCCCGCACCGTCGCCACTGTCAAAACACCTGGCCGTCACGCGGACGGCGGCGGCCTTTATCTTCATGTCGATCCCAGCCTCGCCAAACGATGGGTGTTCGTTTTTCAATGGCGAGGCAAGCGTCGGGAAATGGGCTTCGGCAGCGCCCAGCTTGTCTCCCTCGCCGCCGCGAGAGACGCAGCGCTTGATGCCCGTCGCATGGTGGCGTCGGGCGTCAATCCCATCACCGCCCGCCAGACAGTGCACCGGGTCGTCACTTTCCGCGAGGTCGCGGATGACGTGCTCGCCGCGCTGGAACTTTCGCTGACCAATCCGAAACATCATGCGCAATGGCGCACCTCCCTTACCGTGACGGCGAAGGCGTTGCAGTCGCTTCCGGTCGATGAGATCACGACCGACGACGTGCTCGACGTGCTGCGTCCCGTGTGGCGACGCACGCCCGTCACCGGCTCGCGTTTGCGGGGGCGCATCGAGCGAGTGCTCGACGCCGCTAAGGCAAAAGGCCTGCGTCAGGGCGACAACCCCGCGCGCTGGCGTGGCCATCTCGATGTGCTGTTGCCCAAGAACAAGCGCCTGATCCGGGGCCACCATGCCGCGATGCCGGTGGAGCAGCTTTCATCCTTCATGGCGGCGTTGCGGGATCGACCCGCTGTCGCCGCCCGCGCCCTGGAGTTTACGATCCTCACCGCCGCCCGGACTGGCGAGAGCCTGCGGGCGCGGTGGTCGGAAATCGATCTCACGACCGGCGTCTGGGTCGTTCCCGCCGAGCGCATGAAGGCCCGCGTGGAGCACCGCGTTCCGCTCACCGCAGTGGCCCTGTCCGTGCTGGCGGAAGTGCGCCCGCTGCTGGGCGCGGCAAAGGACGGGTGGGTCTTTCCAAGTCAGGATGGCCGTCGCCCGCTCTCGCAGATGTCTATGCTGATGCTGCTACGCCGCATGGACGTAGAAGATTGCACCGTCCACGGCTTCCGCTCGACGTTCCGAGATTGGGCGGGTGACTTCACCGACTTCCCGCGCGAACTGATCGAAGCCGCCCTGGCCCACACCATCGGCAATGCCGTCGAACGCGCCTACCGGCGCTCCGACGCTTTCGCCAAACGCCAGAAGCTCATGCAGGCATGGGCCGGTTTCTGCCTGAAGGCCGACGCGCCGCCGAAGCCAGCACTGGCACCCGTCGCATCCGTTGCACCATCGCTTCCAGATCGTCGCGCGCGATCAACGTGCGACCGCACACCTTCACCAGCGGCAGTTCGCCCTGGGCGACCAGCCGGTAAAGCGTGGACCGGCTCAGGCCCGTCATCGCCAGCACTTCATTGACCCGGTAGGTCATTCGCTCTTGCATAAACCCGCTCCATCGCAGTGCGGCGCGCTTGCCGCCCAGCCTGCCTAGCGCCGACGGAGCGCCCCGGCTGTTGCAGGGGATTGGAGCGACCTTCCAGCTATTCGCTTGCCAGATTATACCAAATTGGGTATAAAAGAGATCGTATGGTTCATCTTCCGCCTGCCAACGAGAAGCCCGTCCATTGGATCGGGTCTTCCAAATCCGACCTGCTGGCCCTGCCGCAGGAAGTGGTGAGCGATCTTGGCTATGCGCTGGGCCTGGCCCAGCTAGGAGGCAAACACCCGCAGGCCAAGCCTTGGAAAGGCGAAGGCGCGGGTGTGTTTGAAATCGTGGAGAGCTTCGAGGGCAATGCCTATCGCGGCATCTACACCGTCCGCTTTGAGGGCGTGGTCTATGTGCTCCACGTCTTTCAGAAGAAGTCGCCCTCGGGCATCCGAACGGCGCAGACGGATATCGACTTGGTGAGCGAGCGCCTGAAACGCGCCCGCGAGCATTACGAGAGCAACTACCAACCGCCCACGAAGGGCAAGGCAGGCAAACATGGCAAATGACATCACCGAAGGCACCGGCAACGTCTTCGCCGATCTCGGTCTACCAGACGCCGCCGACCGTCAGACCAAGACGCGGCTGGCGATGGCTGTGAACGCTCTGCTGAAAGAACGCCGCCTCAAACAGACGGATACAGCGACCGTCCTGCGCATCCCGCAATCCAAAGTGTCGGCGCTCGCCAACTATCGGCTCGATCATTTCTCGGTCGAGAAGCTGATGAGCTTCCTGAATGCCCTGGAGCAGGACGTGGAGATCGTCATTCGCCCCAGCCGTGAAGCCGTCGGGCACACCTCCGTGTTTGCGCTGACCTAAGGCCCGCACCGGATCGCGCCGATGATGGCAGCGAGGGCCCCGACCAGTTGGGCGAAGGCGGTAACGATCAAGGCGATGTTGGCGGGTTTCATACTGTCCTCCTTTGGTTCCGCACGGGATGCGCGGGATCAGGAGCCCTGGGCATAGGGAGCAGGCGTTTCGCACAGGCCAAAGCCGCCTCTGGCGGGCGAAGTTGCAGGCACGAAACAAGCGCCTTGAGAAACGCCGACTATGCCATTCTCCGATCCCTGCCGAGCATCTCGTGTGGGCTGAAGGGCAGTGTGAACCTTCAACAGCCGTGAAGATCGATCACCGAAAAGCAACATCGCTTTCGTTTGCGATAGCCTGACATCCTCCGATACGCAGCCGCACCTCCGGCCTCTCCATCTGCGCAACCTGGAGCCTTGGTCAGCGGCTTCAACGAGCTTTTTCCCCGGGCCTTGCCCTTCCTCGCGACGCTGCGCTCCAAAATGCCCGTATCGCCTTCGGCTTGAGGCCGCTGTCCAGCGGCTCCTTTCGGTGCGCATCGAGGCCGCGCGGTGCGGCTTCAAACGCAAAGGAGTGTGGATCGGCGTGGAAAAGGGACCCCGTTAGCGGGGTGATGGGCGTCGAATAAGGACCCCTCATTCCTGATGTCTAACGATGGCTGCTTGGCGGATGTCAGGCGGCGAGTTCGGGATGTTGGTGTTGGAGACGGTGTTGAGGATCCGGCGCGAGTTTGCG